>JADJXA010000018.1 GCA_016716065.1 Candidatus Leptovillus gracilis
GATGAGGCTGATGGCGCTGGCAAACAACCAGTTGGCGGCGTAGCGGTTAACGGGATACCAGAGCTTAGGGTTTTCGTATGCGGGGGAGATGCGGAAGCCGTATACTGGATTGGGGCCGATTTTTTGCAAATACAGTGGCAGCGCCAACAGCGCCAGCAAAACGCCGCCGCCAACATACATGAGAAGAAGGGCTAACATAACGGCAGCCCCCGAGAACCTCGCTCGGGTTCAGGTTGGACCCGGCAGATTTCGCAAAACCTGCCAGGTCTTAAAGATGGTGCACCCACGAAATAGTGAAACACGCCTTCGCCGTTACCCAACTACCCGTTGCCGCGCATTGCCGGCCGTTGGTTCTGTGGCGGGCGGCGGTTTTGTGATGGGTTGGCGACACGGCCGTTCAGTTGCTTAGGTTGACGGCCGTTTGGCTGGTTGGGCCGATGGTTATTGGGCTGGGTGGGCGGACGGCCGTTGGCCGGTTTAGCCGGGCCAGGCCGTGTAACCATTGTAATCAAACCCGTCTAACTGCCGCCGCTCAATCGGCGCGCCCAACACCTTTTCGATGTCGCGTATCATCACATGGTCATCTTGCGTGGCAAAGGTAAAGGCTTCGCCTGTCTCCTGGGCGCGGCCGGTGCGTCCGATGCGATGGGTATAGGCGTCCACTGTGTCTGGCATGTCGAAGTTAATGACGTGCGAAATATCGGTCACGTCTATGCCCCGCGCCGCGATGTCCGTCGCCACCAGAATGTCGTACTTGCCGCCGCGGAAGCCATCAATCGCCTGCTGCCGCTTGTTTTGCGACATATTGCCTTGCAGCGCCTGCACGTTGTGGCCTTCTTTTTCCAGGTCTTGGGCCAGGAAACGGGCGCGCCGCTTGGTGCGGGTAAAAATCAACACGCGCCCGGTGTTGGTCTGGTTTAGCATGGAAAAGAGCAGCTTTTTCTTCAGCCCTTCGGGGACGGGATAAAGGGCGTGGGACACCGTTTTGGCCGGCGCAATCACGTCTACCTGCACCGTGACCGGGTTTTTCAGGATGTCATTGGCGAGTTTGCGGATGTCGTCGGGCATGGTGGCCGAGAAGAAGAGGGTTTGCCGCCGCTGGGGAACCAGTTTGAGGATGCGGCGAATGTCGGGCAAAAAGCCCATGTCGAACATGCGGTCGGCTTCGTCCAGCACCAGCACTTCCACCGTGGAGAGGTCAATGCTGCTCTCGCTCACCAGGTCCAGCAGGCGTCCGGGGCAGGCCACGACGATTTCCGCGCCGCGCTTCAACGCCTCCACCTGGCGGCCTTTGCCGACGCCGCCGTACACGGTGGCGCTGCGAATTTGGGTGCGTTTGCCCAGGTCTACGGCCGTCTGGTGGATTTGTTCCGCCAGTTCACGGGTGGGAGCCACAATGAGGACACGCACACGGCGCGTTGGCCCGGCGAGCAGTCCTTGCATGATCGGCAGCATGAACGCGGCCGTTTTGCCTGTTCCGGTTTGCGCCAGACCAAGCACATCACGGCCTTGCAGCACATGGGGGATGGCTTGTTGTTGGATGGGGGTGGGCGTGGTATAGCCCATAGATTTGATGCCGACGTTCAGGCGCGCATCAAGAGAAAATTGTTCAAAATTCAATGAAAGTCTCCTTGACTTCGTTGAGCCAAGTCGCACTCTCAGCCCGAAATTCGTTATAGTTGGGTTAACCAATCGCCTGGCAACCAATCGGGATGCAATGCTGTAGCAGCCGCAATCCGACAGGGGAGTATAGACCGGGTACGGCCGTTGCGCCAACTTTGCTCATGCTCCCAACCAAAAGTGGTAGAATACTGTCCATGGACGGAACAAAACGCAGCAACATCAAACCGGGCCAGCGCGTGGCGATTGTGCTGAAGCAAGACCAGCGCAGCGGTAAACTGACGGAAGGCATTGTCAAAGACATCCTGACCAACTCACCCACCCACCCGCACGGCATCAAAGTGCGCCTGGAAAGCGGCGCGGTGGGCCGGGTGAAGGACATAGTGGTCTAGTTCTCTATCCGTTTGTGCAAACGGCTGGTACGCAGCCAGACGATACGGCCGTCGCCATCTCGCAAAAACTCCAACTTATCGCCCGTCAACGGCCGGTCCAGGGCAATCACCCGGTCTGGCTGGAAAAAGGCCAGCCGGGTAGGCGGTGGGGCCGGTTCCGGCGGCGAATCCACGTCTGGGAAACCACCCTTGGGGATGACTTGCAGCAGCAAACGGCCGTCGCTCACCGACACAGCCAGATCAGACATATAGGCTTCGTAGCGGCCGGCGTATTCGGCCAGCGCGCTGTGCGGCGTGTCCAGATGCACCGGCTGCGGCGCTGCCAGACCCAGGTAATGGGCCAGCACCCAATCGGTGATGGCTTCATTAAGTTTACGGCCGCGGTTGGCATTGGTCAGACTGATGAAGGCAAAATTGCGTGACGGCGCCAGCACAAAAGCGGAAAGCTGGCCGTTGGTCGCCCCGCCGTGCGACACCAGGCGCGTCCCGGCCAAGTCGTTGAGGAACCAGCTTAGTCCCATCTGCCGGTCCAGATTGGCGCTGACCTGCGGCGTTTGCATCAGGCGCATGGTCGCGGCCGACAGCAGGCGGCCGCCATTTTCGGCTGCGCCATCCCCCAGGTGGAAGCGGGCGTAGCGCAGTTGGTCGCCGACGGTGGCGGTAATGCCCCCGGCGCTGTGGGCCGAGCGGGCCAATGCCCAGGGGCGCAGCACTTTGATGGCGTCGTTGGCGTCGTCGTAGGTGTGCCCGGCGGCGACGCGGTGGGTGATGGCGTCGTGGGCGAAGAAAAGGCTGTGGCCCAGGCCCAATGGATCGAGAACCAGGGCTTGCACGGCCGTTTCATATGTCTGCCCCGTCACCGCCTCAATCACCCGGCCGGCCAGGCTGAACCCGGCGTTGTTGTAGGACCACATAGCGCCTAATGGCGTCACCTGGGGCAGGTGGACCAGATTGCTCACGTAGTGGGCCAGGGCGTCATCGCCCAGGCCGGTGTCGGCGAAGTAATCGCCGGCCCAGCCGCCGGTGTGGGTGAGCAGATGGCGGGTGGTGACGCGAACGGCCGTTGCCTCATCGCGCAGCCGCAGTTCCGGCACATAGCTCCGTACCGGCGCGTCCAGGTCCAGTTGCCCCTGCTCGACGAGGCGCAGAACGGCCGTCGCCGTCATCGTCTTCGTCGTTGAGCCAATTTGGAACAGTGTATTCTCATCCACCGGCAGCGGGTGTTCGATGTTGGTAACGCCAAAACCGGCCGTGTATGCCTGGCCTTTGTACCAGATGCCCACGGACACGCCCGGCACGCGCCAGCGCGCCATCTCCGCCTGAATCACATCGGCCAGTTGTTGGAATATGTCATCGGAAGGTGTGACGTTGTTCATTGAGTTAATCCCCTACTCCTGTTTGTCCATTTCAGCCTGGAGAGCCACAAATTCTTCCTGGTCGCGCAGCTGCAGGTCATAGATTTCTCGGTACAGACCATTGTGAGCCAACAAAGAATCATGTTGTCCGCGTTCGACAATACGGCCGTGATCCAGCACCAAAATGTAATCGGCGTTTTTCAGCGTCAGCAGCCGTTGGGCGATGATAAACGTGGTGCGCCCTTCCATCAGCGTCGCCAACGCCTGTTGGATCAGATGCTCCGTTTCCGTGTCCACACTGCTGGTAGAATCGTCCAGAATAAGGATACGTGGGTTTCTGAGCAAAGCACGGGCAATGGCGATGCGCTGCTTTTGCCCACCGCTGAGAGTGACGCCTCGTTCGCCGACACGGGTGTCGTAGCCGTCGCTCAGGTTGAGGATGAACTCATGGGCGTGGGCGGCGCGGGCGGCGGCGTAAACATCTTCCAGAGTGGCTGCGGGACGGCCGTAGGCGATATTTTCGGCCACTGTCTGGCTGAATAAGAACGGGTCTTGCAGCACAATGCCAATATGCTGGCGTAGATCATGAATTTTCAGGTCGCGCACATCATACCCATCCACCAAAATGCGCCCCTCGGTGGCGTCATAAAAGCGTGGGATGAGGTTGGTAATGGTGGATTTGCCGGAACCGGTGGGGCCGATGAGCGCCACTTTTTGCCCCGGTTGGGCATAAAACGTGACATCATCCAAAATTTTGCCGCCGCCGCCATAAGCAAAACCCACAGCCTCAAACACTACTTCGCCCCGCACTTCAGGCAAAGAAATGGGGTTGTCGCGCTCCATAATTTCCCCCGGTGTGTCTATGATCTCAAAGACGCGGGTGGCGCTGGCGCCGGCCGTCGCCATCAGATTGGTCAGGAAGCCGAGGCGCTGCACTGGCGCGGAAAGCATGAGGACGTAGGAGATCATGGCAAACAACGCGCCTACGGTCAGGGTTCCATCCAGGGCCATTGGCGCGCCAAACCAGAGCAGCAAAAAGATGCTCAGGGCGACCAAAAAGGTGAAAAAAGGCCAATAGTTGGCCCAAGTTTGGATCAACTTAAAGCGCCGATCAAACCAGACAGCGTTGCCGCTGTCGAATTTTTCCAGCTCATATGGCTCGCGGGCAAACGCCTTCACCACGCGAATACCGGTGAGACTTTCTTGCATAATGGTAGATAAAACGCCCATTTGCTCCTGAATAATTTTGAACATGGGCCGCACTGTGCCGCCAAAATGAATGGTGGCATAGAGCAAGATGGGGAAGGGAATCATCGCCAGCAGCGCCAGGGTGGGCGACTCCCACAGCATGGCGCCAATAACGCCAATGAGCAGCAGCAGGGTGGACAATAAATCCATCAGGCCAATGCCTACAAACTGCTCCGTCTCTGTCACGTCGCTGGTAGCGCGGCTCATCAGGTCGCCGGTGTGGGTGCGGTCGTGGAAGGCGAAGGGTTGGAACTGCACGCTGTTGTAGAACTCGTTGCGCAGGTCGTAGGCGACGCGGTGGGTGAGCCATTCGCCGTAGTAGCGTTGGGCAAACCCGGCCACGCCGCGCACCAGGGCGATGAGCAAAATGAGGCCGCCGGTGATAAAGAGCGAGGCGGCACGGCCGTCGGCCAGCCCTTCGTCTATGGCAACTTTGATGAGTTGGGGCACGATGAGGTTAAGTACAGTGGCAAACAGCATGGCCGCGTAGCCGAGGATGAAGGGCTTGGGATACGGCCGTAAATAGCCCAGCAGGCGGCGATAGACATCTGGTTTTTTCATAACAACATCCATTTTCCTTTTTCACACGGGGAAACGACGGCCGTCACTTCCCCGCATATGCCAGCACACCCATTGGCTGGAGGCGCTGCCCTGTGTTAGATATTCATCTAACGCAGGGCTGTTAGTTTAACACATTTTGGACGGCCGGCGATGGGAAAATCGAGGCGTTGTTTGCCAGGAAAGCGGGGGGAATGAACGAAGGATAAAAGATTCCCCGCTCAACACAAAAAAAGCGCCCCATTAGGGCGCTTTTTTAAAGTGGAGATGGCGGGAATCGAACCCGCGTCCGAAAAATTCAGCCGCTAGACGTCTACAAGCTTAGCCAAACCATTTGTTTTAACTGCTGAGCGCCCCGGTCGGCAAGGTCAGTCAACAGCGATCCGATGACCCCCAAAAGGGTCCTTAGCGAACTCTATCGGTATCGAGTTCGCGCACGTTGACAAAAGTGTCGCCTGCTCTGTCGCGGCCAACGAACGGTCGAGGCAGACGGGAGTCCATTTCAGGACTCATCTAACGCCTTCCGGCGGCTGCGTTTAGGCAGCCAACGGGAGAGCGTTGTAGGAGCGTGCATTGTTATTGGCACTTAATTGTTTGCTTCCAGTTTTACGAGGTGTAAAGCGTGCTCGGCTTGCAGTCCAGGACCAGCCTTCCCCGTCGAAGCCTGTCATCCCCGGAACAGGGTTTTGTTTGCCGCATGGTGCATGTTAAAGAGCCAATGGGCCAATGCAATGATATTGTACCATATGGGGGAACGGCCGTCCATGAACATTAAGGTGCGGCGATTCGCCCGCGATCTGCAATGAGGTGAACGGCCGTTGCTAACTTCTCTCTCAGCAATTTTCATTTTGCAATCCAGCCGTAGGGGCGGGACAGGCGGCGCCACGTCTTTGCCAATCACCAATGCCTTGCCTCCCGTCTGTCTCGCCCCTCTTTGGGTCCTATTGGGCGAGACAGCGCGGGAAAATACCGTCCGCTGCGGCTGTTCCTTGTCCGCGCCGTCCCGCCCCTACTAGTACACCAGGGCAAATTGAGGATTGCTGCTTCTCTCTTCCCCTGCTTTACCGCCGCTTACCCGACCATCGCCCATACCAGCCCAATACTCCGCCCGTCACCAAAAACAAGGGCATGATCATGATGCTGGCGCACGGTCCTGTGCGGGCTGGGGTATCGGCTGAAGCATCGGCTGGCACTGTGGTGACGCTGCTGGCCGACGCGGTTGTTGTCGGTTCATTGGCGGCCGCTGCTATCTCGGTGGGCAGTACGGCCGCTGCCACCCCCTCGCCCTCGGCCACTACTTCATAGACCTGGCTGCCCATCACCACCACCACGCGCGGTCCCAGCGCCAGATATTGGCCTAGTTCCGGCACGGCCGCCAGCAAATCGAAGTAGGCGTCGCTGGCAAAGCCGATGGCCTGCGGCGTGAAGCGTTCAGGGTCATAGGCGGTGTCTAGCCATACGCCATCGCGCAGCACAAAGGTTTTGCTGCCCACCAGCCGAATTTGCCCGGCCTGGGTGACGGCCGTTTCGCCTGGCGCCGGCGCGGTGCTGGCGATTATTGTGGGCAAGGCCATTGGCGCTTCCGCCGCGGCCATATCGGCCGCCGCCGCCGCCTGCTCCACCGCTTCCCGGCTGATGCCGCTGGCCGTTGGCGCGCTGGTCGCCTGGGCGGCGATGTCCTCCCGCCCGGTTTGGGTAAAGATGTCTTTTTCTTCAATCAGGTAGCTGGTGTAGGGGGTGATGATGCCGTAGCGGATGGACAAATTGACCACGCTTTGCACCAGTTCTGGCTGCTCGCCGCGCAGCCGAATTTCGCGCAGCAGGTGGCCGATGGCCCGCGTGGCCCACAGGCGCGGGATGAAATCCTCGCCGCCCTGGGTGCGGAACTGGTTGTCTTGGTAGGTGAAGAGCTGCGGTTCACCGTTGACGGCTCCGCGCAGGGTGATGGTCGTTGGCGCGCCCTGGCGGTAACGCCCGACCAACGCCAACTGCGTTCCGGCAAACAGGTCGGGCAGCGTTTGCGGATACATTTGTTCCACCACCACGCCGCCGAAGTCCAGGCTGATGTCCGACAACACCGGCGCGCTGACTTTGGCATAGAAGCTGCTCACTTCCTCGTCAATGGATTGGAACGGCCGTACATAGGTCGTTGTGCCCCGGTGGTTTTCCGCCAGGGCATCCAGCAAGTTGGGGTCTAAATCATCGCCCACGCCAAAGACAAAGAGCCGCGCATTGGTCGGCATCGCCTGTTCCACAGCGCTTAGCAGCAGCGGCGTCTCCACAATGCCCTCCGTCGCCAACCCATCGGTGAGGAAGATGATGGTTGTGGGTCGCTGTGTGTCTACCATGTTGGCCGCTTCCAGCAAAGCCATGCTGATGTTGGTTCCGCCCAGCGCTTCCAGGCCGTTGATGAAGGGTTGGTAGCTGCCTGGCTGAACGGCCGTCACCAAATCTGGTTGGTAGGTACGCACACCAGTGCTGAAAGACACAATGTTGAAGCGGTCGCCCGGCTGTAGATGTTCGATGACATAATGGGCGGCGGCCTTCGTCTGCTGGATTTTTTCACCTTCCATGCTGCCAGAAGTGTCCATCACCAAAATCACATCTTTGGCAATAGCCTGGGTCGCCGCCACGCTGGGGGCCACCAATAGCAGGAAAAAGCCATCTTCGCCAGCCTCTTTGTAGCTGAGCAAATTCAGGCCAATGTCTTCGGGGGTAACAGTGTAATACAGCTCAAAATCCTGGTCGGCGACCACGTTGCTGCCTTCGTAGCCCACCACCGCCTGGTAATCCCCCTGGCGGCTTATGGCTGCCGGGTGACTGGGCGAATAGATGGCGCGGATGGCCTCGTTGCTGCGCAGGTCTACGCGGATGCTTTGGGTTTGCAGCGGGGCATTGGTATACAGCTTGGTGGATTGGGGATAAACGTAATGGATGATGCCATTGTCGGCCGGCAGCACCTGGGTATATTCAATTTCGATGCGCCGCTCGTCGCGGGGCGGGATGGGGAAGACGTTGGCCTGGACGGCCTGTGTGCCCACGTATTCCAACAGGGCCGGGTCGCGTAGTTGGCGCACGATGTCATCGTAGATTTGCCGCGCTTCGTCGCGCCCCAGGATTTTGGCCTCAATAGGCTGCCCATCTACCCACATGGTGAGCTGGTTGATGGCCGCGCCTTCGGGTAGGGGGAAGAGGTATGTGCCTTCCAGCATCCAGTCGTTGTTGTTAACAAACAACTGTTCGATGTGGGTCGTGGCAACCTGATTTTCGATGGTCACATCTACGCGCTGATATTTGATGGTCAGGTCGCCGCGATCAACAATTGGCGGCCGGCCGGTGGGTTCGATGGCAATGGGCGTTTCCTGGGCATAGGCGAAACGGCCGTTGCCCCACACCAACATGACTCCGATCACCACAAACAAAACAATAGATTTTTTCATCACTGCATCCTCCTTGGGTTAACTGCGCCTGTGTTTGCTGCCATTAAGACGCACGCAACGGCCGTTCGGTTCCCCCAAACAGGCAGTAAACAAAAAGAGCCTCGCAATGAGGCTCCTTTTCTCGATTCCTTCGGAACACCGACTTCGGTTCACGGCTTCTAAGGGACCGGCTGCCCATTAGGGCCACACAAGACGAAACTACTGCCGGTGTCGGTGTGGTAGTTGTAGGTACGGCCGTCTGCCTGCAAAACAATTTTGAAGCCGGGGATGATGACCTGGATATACGCCATGTTAGGCCCAGGGCAGCCCAACGCGCCGTCGGACCATTCAACCCCCTGCTGGCTGATGACGGTTATATCACTGATCTCTTTGCCCAGGCGCTGCGCCAGATCGCGGCTGACCAGTTGGCTCATGGATGACAAACCACCAGGTACACCCGGCTGGGGCATCTCCTGTGGCGTGCCATCGCCGGGCTGCGGCGTTATCCGCGACAGGTCTACCTCGACGGGATAAGCGACATCGGGAACGCTGCCTGGGTCCTGGGCAGGGTAGGGCTGGGTAGTGGTGGGAGTGGGAACGGCCGTCCCCTCTTCTGCCACCGGCGTCACCGACACCGGCGGTTCCACCTCCGACGGTTCACTGGCGGCGCAAGAAGCCAACAGCACACTGGCAACCACTATAAGTAGACTCATCATTTTTTTCATCATCTATATCCTCCATTTGCTTGTTTGGGGCAATTATTTTGGCGCGGCCGTTTTGTCCGCGACCCAAGTGGCGTGATGGTGGCGTCATTATTGGCGCGACGCACATGCCCACTATACCAATAAAACGCCTATGACGACGCTTTTGTTCCGTTTACGCCGATTTTGGGTAACAGCTCAATGGCCAAGAGTTGGTTGGTTTGATCGTTTTAGTAGATCGAGATGATATGGGAGCGCAGGCGGGACGCCTGCCAATGCGGGCAAGATGCCCGCGCTCCGTTTCGATCTACAGTTTGTTTGCCAACCAACAAACCAACTTGCCACTTCCGGCGCTGACCAAAATGCTTGAGTCCAGTATAATCCACCTACTAGACCTGACAGCTTTCTGAAAAAGTGCCAGGTCCTATGGAATTCAATTTTTATAGACCCGAAGGAAGTCCAATGGCTGCTGAGAACAAACGCCGCATAACGGCCGAAGACCTGTATCGTTTGCAAATTGTGTCTGATCCGCAAATTTCACCGGACGGAAAACACGTCGTATTCTGCGTGCAGACCCTTGAACAGGCCACCGAGAAAAAACACAGCCACCTCTGGCTGGTTGCGGCCGATGGCTCCGCGCCGGCCCGCCAGTTTACCTTTGGCAAACAGCGCGATAGCCACCCCCGCTGGTCGCCCAACGGCCGTACCATTGCCTTCCTCTCTAACCGCGCCGACGAAAAGCAGAGCCAGATTTACCGCATTGGTCTGGATGGCGGCGAAGCGCAGCCCATCACCCAGCTGAATGGAGCTATCGCCTCCTTTGCCTGGTCGCCGGATGGCGCGCAGTTTGTCTGCCAACTGCGCCAGAAAGACCAAACGGCCGTCGTCCGCGACAAAGACGAACAAAAAAAGAAGCTCGGCGTGGTTGACCGGCGCATCACCCGGTTGGATTTTCGCGCCGAGGGCGCCGGCTACCTGCCCGAAGAGCGCTGGCACATCTGGATCATTGACGTGGCCACCGGGGCCGCCACCCAGCTAACCACCGGCGAAACCTTCCACGAAACCAATCCGAGTTGGTCGCCTGACGGCCGTTCCATCCTCTTCACCTCTGTCCGCGCCGACGCGCCCGACCTGAACTGGGAACAGTCTGAACTGTACCTGATCCCGGCGCAGGGCGGCGACATCCAACAACTACCAGGGCATAACGGCCGTAAATTCGAGGGCGCATTCTCTCCCGACGGCCAATTCATCGCTTACCTGGGGCGGGAGCAGGCCGGCACGTGGTATCAGAACGATTGTTTGTATGTAACGGCCGTAGACGGCCGTCAGACGCGCAACCTCTCCGCCGCCTACGACTTGCACTGCGGTCCGGCCACCATGACCGACGTGGGCAGTGGTTCACCGGCCACCCCACCCACCTGGAGCGCCGACGGGCAGGCCATCTTCACCGTCGTCACCCAGACCGGTGACCAACCGCTGCTGCGTCTATCCGCCGCTGTGCAGCCGCCGCTGCCGGTCATCGCCGGAGCGGGGTTGGTGGGCGCGTTTTCGCTGGATGCGGCCCACACCCGGCTGGCCTATGTCTGGGGCGCATTAGACAAACCGGGCCAAATCTGGCTGCGCGAGATGGACAGCGGCGCAAGCCGCCTGCTGGCCGACCCCAACGCCGATTGGCTGGCCGACGTGGACCTGGGCCACACCGAAGAAGTCTGGTTTCCGGCCGCCGACGGCCGCCAACTGCACGGCTGGATCACCTTCCCGCCCGATTTTGACCCGTCGCGCCAATACCCGTCCATTTTGCAGATTCATGGCGGGCCAATGGGGCAGTACGGCCGGGCGTTTATGCACGAATTTTATTATCTGGCCGCCCAGGGTTACATCGTCTACTGGAGCAATCCACGCGGCGGGCAGGGGTACGGCCAAAACCACCTGGCGGCCATCGCCGGGCAGTGGGGCACAGTGGACTACGACGACGTGATGGCCTGGGCCGATTACCTGGCGACGCAGCCATACACCGACCCGGCGCGTATGGGCGTGACTGGTGGCAGCTATGGCGGCTACATGACCACGCTGATTATCGGCCGGACAGATCGTTTTAAGGCGGCTGTGGCCCAGCGGGTGGTGAGCAACCTCTTGAGCTTTTACGGGGGCAGCGATCTGAATGGCACGCGAACACAAAGCCTGGTTGGTGTGGTACAGCCACCCTGGGAAGCCTTCGGCCAGTATTGGGCAATGTCCCCCATGAGCGCCATCGGCCAGGCGAAAACGCCGACGCTGGTTATCCACGGCGAGCAAGACAAGCGCTGCCCGCCAGAACAAGGCGAGCAGGTGTTTGTGGCTCTAAAGCTGCTGGGGGTGGAGACAGAATTGATTTTGTTCCCAGAAGAGGGACACGAGTTGAGTCGAAACGGCCGTACCGACCGCCGCATTAGCCGCCTGAATCACATCCTGCGCTGGTTCGACCAGTATTTGAAGTGATTGACGATTGGCTGACCCATGACAACAATCCAGACCGCCCTATCCCCCAACCCAACGTGCTGGTTGTGGATGACAACCTGCTGAATTTGCGTTTGTTGGCGCAAATATTAGACGGCATGGGCTTTGCGGTGCGGCCGGCAAAAAACGGCCGTATCGCCCTTTCCTCCGCCAGAGCCGCCCCGCCAGACCTTATCTTGCTAGACATCATGATGCCGGAGATGGACGGCTTCGAGGTACTCACCCATCTCAAAGCTGACCCAGACCTGCGTGACATCCCGGTGTTGATCATCTCCGCGCTGGACGACATGGACAATATCGTCAAAGGCATCAAACTGGGCGCCGAAGATTATTTGCCCAAGCCGTTTGAACGAGTGCTGCTGCAAGCGCGCATTGAAACATGCCTGGAAAAAAAGCGCCTGCGTGACCGGGAAAAGCACCATTTGCAGCAAATCGAAGCTGAAAAACGGCGCGCCGACGAACTGCTGCATGTTATTCTGCCCAACGCCATCGTGGCCGAGCTAAAAGCGACCGACCAGGTGCAGCCCCGCCTGTACCAAAATGTGGCCGTCCTGTTCGCTGATGTGGTGGGTTTTACCCCTTACTGCGAAACTCACACCCCCGAAGAGGTGATCACCAATTTACAGGTCCTGGTGGAGGCGTATGAAAAGATCACGCTGGCCTATGACCTGCAAAAGATCAAGACCGTTGGCGATGCCTTCATGGCCACGGCTGGTTTGTTGAACCTGCTGGATAACCCGGTGGCCCACTGTGTGCGTTCTGGCCTGAAGATGATCAGTGTTGCCCCGGCGCTGCCGGCGGGTTGGCAGGTGCGTGTGGGCATTCACGTCGGGCCGGTGATTGCTGGTATTGTCGGCCACCGGCAGTATTTGTTTGATTTGTGGGGCGATACGGTGAATACAGCGCAGCGCATTGAAAGCCAGGGCGAACCGGGAACCATCAACCTCAGCCGGGCCGCCTATGAACAGGTCGCTCACTGGTGGCCGGCCGAGGCCAAAGGCTCCATTCCCGTCAAAGGCAAAGGTTTATTGGAGATTTTCCAGATTGTGAGCAGATAGCCTGCAAACCCAACCAACTTCCCATCGTCAGGCCACAATCCCGCAAATTTATAAAAATGGCTATAATTCACAAGGATTATCATCCAAGGAGGATTTGTATCTGAATCAAGATCATCTATCCGGCCTGGTTGTTAAGGCGATTAGCGGCTTTTTTACGGTGCAAACGGAACAAGGCTCCATTGTGGCCCAACTGCCGGGTCGCTTGAAGCAGGAATGGCAAAATAGTTCCATTGTCGCCGTAGGCGATCACGTGACTATCTCCTTGAATGGCGATGGAACGGGCACGATTGATTCGGTAGCTGAACGCCATTCTGTGCTTTCCCGCACCCGTCCTTCGGCCGAAGCTCGCCGCCTGCTCGCCGACCAGGAGCAGGTGTTGGTGGCAAATCTGGACCAACTGGTGCTGGTGTTTGCCACGCAAAACCCGGCCACCAACCTGCGCAAGTTGGATCGTTTTTTAGTGGTGGCGGAGGTGAATGGGTTAACGGCCGTCATCTGCGTCAACAAAATAGATCTGGTTGGGCCGAATGTGGCCCAACGTCAATTCCAGATGTACCAGGACATTGGCTACCAGGTCATTTACGCCAGCGCCACTACCGGTGTAGGCGTCGCCGAGCTGCGTGACTGTCTGCGGGATAAAATTTCCGTCCTCACCGGCTCTTCTGGCGTCGGCAAATCCAGCCTGCTCAATGCCGTTGAACCGGGCCTGGGCTTAAAAGTGCGCACCGTAAGCCTCACCAGCGGCAAAGGGCTGCACACTACCCGCTACGCGGAGCTGTTTCCCCTGGCTGAGGGCGGTTACGTGGCCGATACGCCGGGCATTCGTGGTCTGGCGCTGTATGACCTGGAGCCGTGGGAAATAGACGCCTATTTCCGGGAGATCGCCCCGCTGGTAGAAGAATGCCAGTTTAGCGATTGCAGCCATCGCCACGAACCAAACTGCGCCGTGTTGGCGGCCGTCGCCGACGGCCGTATCGCCCCGGAACGGTACGAAAGCTATTTGCGCCTACGTGAGGAACACGAGATGCTAGACCGGTCGGCGTATGAATAAGGGAGGAAGTTGGTCAGCGAGTATGGGCGACAGGCGATTGATTGGTGGTTGGGCGTTTGTCTTGGTAGCTGGGCTGTTGGTCGGGCTGCTGGCCGCCTGCACCGCCAAGCCAGACCTGCCGCAAACGGCCGTTGGCCGCAATGGCCTGCCAGTCGCCGCCGAATTTCTTCCATTCTACCAGGAGTACGGCGGGCGACGCATCCTGGGCGACCCTATTTCTGAGCTGTTTGTGGCCGAAGAAAACGGCCGTTCCCTGCAATACTTCCAAAACGTTCGCCTGGAATACGACGCCGCCACCGGACAAATTGTGGTAACGCCGTTGGGCGTTTGGGCGCTGGAAGGGCTGCGCGAACCCATCCCCGCCCTGACGCCGGGCAGCCCGGCACAGCCGTCGGCCGGCGCCCCGTATCCCATTCAAGATGAATTTTTTACCTTCTACAGCCGTTACAGTGGCGATACGCTGCTCGGGCCGGCCATGTCGCCCCAGTTGAACGCCGATGATTTGCGGGTGCAATATTTTGCCAACGGCCGTCTGGAATGGCGGCCCGAAGCGCCTACCGATCTGCGGGTGCAGCTCAGCCCGTTGGGGCAGGCCCATTTCGACAGCGAGATGCGCTTCATTTACCAGGAAAGCCGCGACGCCCGCCCTGTCTCCTCGGCCGGCGTCAGCATGGTGGTGCTGAACGCTTACGTGAAGGCCCCCATCCTCTACGGCGGCGAAACGCAAACCTTGTACGTCACGGCGCAAACGCCGGGCGGCGACCCGGTCACCGGCCTGCCAGTAGACCTGACATTAACCTACGGCGAAAACAGCCAGACCATCGCTCTGGGTTCCACCAACGACAACGGCCAGATCACCTATCCCCTGGCGGTGCCTGTGCCACCTGGCGAACAAGTCAGCCTCCGCCTATACGCCAGAGGCAGCGACGGCCGTATCATCGGCGAAACAGTCGTTACCTACAAGACTTGGTGGTAGTCGGTCATAGACCCCATCAACCCATCATCCACCCAGAAGGAAGTTATGAGCATCTTGCATGAACTTGCTCCCGAAGATTTGGTCCGCGCACGGCCGTTATTCACTCCGCTGGCCCATCATCTCGCCATCGAATCTATCCTGGCCGGGTTGACGCCGGGGCGGGTGTTTGTGGATGATGCGCGACGTCCCAAAACGGCCGTTGCCTGGTTCAAGCGCCGCCTCTTCCTCACCGGCGACCGCAGCCGCGCCGCAGTCAACCGCGCTTTGGCCGACCTGCTGACCGACGTTTATTACCCGGCCATGCTCGCCAGTGGGTTGGGCAATGGCGCCTTTACCCTCGTTTTTACGCCGGGCTGGGAGCGGGTGATGGATGTTGTGCTGGCGGGCAAAGAGCCGTTAACCGGCCGACGGTTGTGCTTCCGTTTGGACCCAGCCCGCCATGCCTGGGAACCGGCGCTGCCGCCCGGCTTTACCCTCCGCCCGGTAGACGCCGACTTGCTGGCCGACCCGACCGTCGTCAACCGGGAATATGTGGCTGAGGAGATGGTTTCGGAACGGCCGTCCGCCGCCGATTTCCTGGCGCAAAGTTTTGGGGTGTGCGTGCTGGATGGCCCGCGCATCGTCGGCTGGTGTATGTCGGAGTACAACACTGGCGGGCGCTGCGAATTGGGCATTGAAACAGCCGACGCCTACCAGCGGCGCGGCCTGGCCCGCGCCACGGCCACGGCCGTTATCCGTGAAGCGGTCAGGCGGGGGTATACGGAAATTGGCTGGATTTGCGACGCCGACAACCAACCCTCCATAGCTGCCGCCCAAAAACTTGGCTTTCAACTGTGGCACGAAGACCCGACCTATTACGCCTTTTTTGACCCGGTGATCAACTATGGCGTGCATGGCAACGGCCGTTTCCGCCAGGGGCAGTATCACCAAGCCGTCGTCTGGTACGAAAAAGCGCTCAGTCTGGGAGATGGTCCGGTCTGGTTGTTTTGGAACGCGGCCTGCGCCTATGCCCATGTGGGCAACCAGACGCAAGTTTTCGCCAATCTGAACCGCGCCGTTGCCGCCGGTTTTGCTGACCGGGCCGCATTGGAACAGTCCGAACATTTCCGCCCGCTGCACGACAGACCGCAGTGGACGGCGCTGCTGGCGCGGCTGACCTGAACACTATCCCTCTTCAGCGAGGCGCTAATGACCGATGATGAATTGTTGGCATTGTATGACCAGGAGCAGCGCCGCAACCTGCACTTTCCAGGGATGCGACGTGAATTGGACCACGAAGCGGGCGGTGAAGTGGTGCGCTGTGTGGATGAAACGGCCGCTGCTCAGGCGAATTTTGTCCTCTACAGCCGCCTGACGGCGGAAAACGCCGACCAGGCCATCCAGGCGCAAATCGCCTACTTTGCGGCGCTCGGCCGCTCTTTTGAATGGAAACTGTATGACCACGACACGCCGCCCGATCTGCGCCAGCGGTTGGCGGCGCATGGCTTTGCCATCGGCGAGGCCGAGGCTATTATGGCGTTGGATTTGCAGGCAGCGCCACCGGCCTTGCTCCAACCAGTCAGGGCCGACGTGCGCCGCCTGACCAAGCCCGATGATGCCCACCTGATTGTGCCCATCGAAGAAGCTGTTTGGGGCGGTGACCGCAGCGCGTGGGGTGCGCGCCTGGCCGAAGAAATGCGCCTGACGCCTGATTTGCTCTCGGTTTACCTGGTTTATGTGGGCGGCGTGGCCGCCTGTGCCGCCTGGATCAACTTTACGCCCCAGAGCCAGTTTGCCAGCCTGTGGGGCGGTTCAACGCGACCAGAATTTCGCAAGATGGGGTTGTATACGGCCGTTCTCGCCGCACGAGTCCAGGAAGCCATCCGGCGTGGCTACCGTTTTCTCACCATAGACGCCAGCCCCATGAGCCGTCCTATCGTCGCTCGCCACGGCTTCCGCTTTCTGACCTATTCTTACCCCTGCGAATATGAATGATCATGGCCGTTAGCAAAAAGGGCTTACGCAAAGTCAACTACAAAGGGCGGCAGTACCTCTGGCACGTCAACGAGGCCGACGCCTGGATTCCCGAACAAGGTTTTGTGGAAACTGGCCCGATTCGTGTGCTGCACATCATCAGCAGCAACAAGCAGTTCATCGTCCACTACCGCCTGCCGCAGCCCGGCGAACTGACCGCCCGGCTGCGGGTGGAAGGCCCGCTGTTCCCGCGCCAACCCCACGCCAAAGAAGTGGAAGTGCCACGCTGGAAACACGACAGCAAACCCTACCCCACGGCCGATTTCGTCCGCCGCCTGATTGGCTGGTGCATGGGGGAGGAAGGAGATTGACGATTGACGATTGAATGGACAGAGGACGCATTGGTTACACAAAAAGGCATGTTCCCCTTGTCCCCTTGTCTCCTTGTCCCCCTTGTCCCCCGTTCAGCTACTCTTTGGCAAATAAATCCGTCTCGCGCAGGCCAGGCGGGGCCGGGGGATACGCCCGAATGAAGGTGTCTTTGGCGAGGATCAACTTTTGCAGCCAGGGGGGGAACATGCGGCTGCGCGTTGTGCCGCCGCCCTGGCTGGAATGTTGGGCGCTGGCCGCCACCTTCACATCCCAATAGCGCCGGTAATCTATGTGGGCGTGCAGCTTCTCTGCCGGGAAACCCAGTTTGGTGAAATCTATGTCCTTATTACGGCCGGCGCGGGTGGGGTCCTGGCCGCGCAGCCGCATCATCAACGTAAAAAGTTTGATGGCGCGGTTGGGGAAGGCGGTGTAATACAACCGCTGCGCTTGGTACGGTTCAGGACCAATGTCCGGGTATTGCTGCGGATCAGCGGCGGCGTGGAAGGCCGCCAGGGTAATTTTCCAGCAGTGGATGTGGTCGGGGTGGAAGTAGCCACCCGTCTCGTCGTGGGTGACAACCACCTGCGGCCGAATTTCCCGAATGAGCCGCACCACTTTGCCGACGGCCGCCAGTTCATCGCTGTTGATGAACGCTTCTGGATGGTGGTTGGCCGGGTCGTTGATGTAGCCGGAGTCGCGGTAGCCCAATTGATGCAGCGTCACGCCGAGGATGGCCACGGCCGCATCCAATTCTCTGGCGCGCACGGCCACCAGGTCTTGCAGGGTGTCTTCGTACCCCTCGGCTACGGAACCGGCCACGCCATCGGTGGCGATCACGACGTGGACAGCAACGCCTTCGGCGGTGTAGCGGGCGAAAGTACCGCCGGGGCCAAAGGATTCATCATCGGGGTGGGCCAATACAGCCAGGAGTCGTTTGTTGGTCATAGGGTTGTTGGTAGGCCCGAAGGGTTCCAGAAACCCTTCGGGCCTTCGGAGCAAGTTATCTCCGGTTGGCCCGGTGGAATTCTTGCATCATGGGGATGAGGGGGATGGCGGGAATGGTTTGGTAGGGATGGCGCACGCCGGGCAGCACCAAGAGACGGCCGTTCGGCAGTATTCGGCTCAGGCGTTGGGCTTCGTTCAACGGGATCAGCTCGTCCCGGTCGCCGACGCTAACCAGGATCGGCGTCTGGATGCGCTTGACCATGCCTTCGGTCAGGCCGTTGTTTACCAGACTGGCGATGAGGTCGGCCGCCTGACGGACGAGAATACGCCACTGACGGCCGCCATGATCTTGCACAAGCTGGTCGGCGTAGGTGGGCACTTTGGCCGCCAGATCGTCGGGGTCTAGTTGGGCGCGCATTTTGGCCGCCGCTTCCTGGGTCCAATAAAACTTGGAAGCGTGCATAAGCAGGGTGTGGACGCGGCGCGGTTGGGTGAGCAGCAGTTGCAGCCCCAGGTAGCCACCTAAATTGTAACCGGCGACGTGAACGGCCGTTATCTTCAGCGCATCCAACAGCCCCACTACGTCTTGCACCATGTGCTCTGTGTTGAGGGTGGGGGCGGCGTTACCAGAACGGCCGTGCCCGCGCAAATCCATCAACACCAGGCGAAAATCGGCCGACAAAGTGGGCACAAAATTCGACCACTGCCGACCGATGGCCCCCATCAGCCCTGGCAGTAAGAGCAGGGTTTCTTTTTGTGGGTCTGTGCCATGCACCTCGTAATTGATAACGGTTCCATCATTTGCTGTCCAGGTACTCATGTTACTCCTCTTGTCGCCGCTGACGACCGACGGCTACGGCCAACGCCACCGCCAGTTTGTCGGTGTGTGAAATGCTAATAGACCATTCGTCCAGACCCAACTGTTCGGCCAACTGCCGCGCCTGACGATGTAGTACCAGGGTAGGACGGCCGTTTTGCGCCCCCACCACCTCAATATCCTTCCAGCCCACATCACCGATGCCCGTGCCCAATGCTTTGGCTACGGCCTCTTTCACCGCAAAACGGCCGGCCAGACTGGCGGACTGGCCGGCGCAGTACACCTGTTCCTGCGGCGTGAACACACGGTCCAGGAAACGCTGCCCATGCCGGGCGACGCTGCGTTCGAGCCGTGCAATTTCGATCATATCCACACCGCTGGTTAGCATATTAACTCATTTTAGGGCCTTAACAGCCGTAAACCGTAATCCGTTGGCATTTGCCAGACTGCCCTACACCGAACACCGAACAGGATTACGGAACACGAACATCAATCGGTCCGGCCACGGCTACCGCCAGTTGGTCGGTACTCAGGTATTTTTGCGCGGCGGCCATTACCCGCTCCGGCGTGATGGCCCGGATCAGGGCTGGGAAGCGCTGCAAATAATCTAGCCCTAATCCGTGCAGTTCCAGGTCGCCGATGACCCCGGCCAGCCCGCTGTTGGTCTCCAGACTTACCGGCACGGAACCGATGCGGAAGGCCTGGCTGTCTGCCAGTTCTTCCGCCGGGACCAGTTCAGTCTGGATGCGGCCGATTTCGGTGCGGATGGCGGCGATGGCCTGCTCTACGTTTTGCGGCGCGGCTCCGGCGCCGGCCGACCAGGGGACTGGCCCCAGGCTGCCTTGCAGACGGCTGTAAGCGTAGTAGGCCAGCCCTTGCTCCTCGCGTACGCTCTGGCCGATGCGCCCCATCATGCCAAAAACGCCGAGGATGGTGTTCATCAGGCTGGCGTCCAGGTAATCGGGCGCGGCGCGCAGAGGGCCGGGCAGCCCCAACAGCAGGTCTGATTGGACTTTGTCGGGCATGGGTACGTGGGCGCGGATGAGGCCAGACGGCCGTGCCGCCGGGGCCACAGCCGGGAGTTGTTTTTGTTGTGGATTGTGCCAGTCGCCGAAAACGGCCGCTGCCTTCTCAATCGCCTTCTGCGCCTCAATCGCCCCGACGATGACCAGAATCGCGCCCTGCGGCCCGTAGTAGTCGTGGTGAAATTGGGCAATTTCTTCGCGAGTGATGGTCTGAATGGTTTCCTGGTAGCCGGTGACGGAACGGCCGTAAGGGTGGTCAGGGTACAGCAGTTCGTGAAAAGCCAGGCGGGCCATGCGTCCGGTGTCGTTGGCGCGCATCACCAGGTTAGTCAAAATCTGGCCGCGTATTTGTTCCACCTGCTGCGCCGGAAATATCGGCTGGCGCAGCGATTCGGCCAGCAGCGCCAGGGCCAGGTCCACATCTTCCACCAGACTGCTGGCCCCCAAATCAGCCTGATGTTTGTCGCAGCTAAAGCCGATGTCGGCGCCCACCGCTTCCAGCGCTTCGTAAATGTCGGCGAAACTGCGCTGCGCTGTGCCCCGGTCTAGCAGGGCGGCCGTAAAAGCGGCCAGCCCGGCCTTGTCGGCGCTCTCCGCCAGCGCACCGGCGCGCACCGACCCTTCAATGACAATGGATTGGCTGGCAAAGTTTTCATAAGCCAGGATGGTGAGGCCATTGGGCAAGACGCGGCGGTGAATTGTTTCTGGTCCAGGGTAATGGACGTTGTTCATGGTTGTTCCTTTTAGGACGAGTGGCGCGTATGATACCACCGGGCTGAGTGTCAGCCAACCGTTAGATTAAATGATCTCCGCTGGTTTGGGGATGTGGGCCGGCCAGAGGCCTTCTTGTTGCAGACGGCCAATTTCTTGCTCAATTCGATACTTGAAGCGCTGGACTACCTGATCGTCGTGGGCCGGGTAGAGTTTGAATTTCTGCCGGATTTCGGCCAGACAGGAAACGTACAGCAGCAGCGGGTCCAGGCGCAGCAGGATCGCGTCAAATTCGCCAGAGACGTGCAGATTCCGCGCCGCGCGGCGCTGCGCCAGCAAAATTTCTACTTCATTGGTGAACAGGGTGGTCACGGAATGGCTGGTCACCAGGTCCAGAAACGGCGCGGCCGAGGCAAACGTGCAGAGGGTCTGTTCCTCGCTGGTGACAATGGTTAGCTGCCCGCCAAAGGTGAAGACCTCGACACATTTTTTGAACCGGTCGGACAGCAAGATACGGCCGGCGCAAACAGCATAATGGTCTGCCAGCCGCCAGGGGTGGTGAATTTCCAGACGCTGCGTCCCCCGCGCCGCGCCGGCCGTGACGTGTAGATAGTCTGGGTCAAAATGCTGTTGGGTTGGTTTGGTCGTCAGAATGGCGTCGAAGCCGGCGCTGCCAAAATGGCTGGGGCCAGGATGAAAAATGTAGCCTAAAGGTACGTTTGTTCGCGTGTTCGTAGTCATGACACTGCTCCCATACCTGCTTATGATACACGATTTGCTGATTCTGGAGCATAATTGGGTTGTTACTAAAAGGAGCAATGGATATGCGCGATAAAATTTGTATGGTCACCGGGGCCAATGCCGGCATTGGCCGGGTGGTGGCTTTGGCGTTGGCCCGGCAGGGGGCGCAGGTGGTGATGGTGTGCCGCAGCCGGGAGCGGGGCGAAGCAGCCCAGGCAGAAATCCGGCAGGCCAGCGGCAGCGACGCGGTGGATTTGATTCTGGCTGATTTGTCGGTGCAGGCGGATGTGCGCCGGGCGGCGGCGGAGTTTCAGGGACGGTACGGCCGTTTGCACATTCTGGTCAACAACGCCGGAGCCTTTTTTAACCAGCGGCTGGAAAGCGCCGATGGCCTGGAAATGACGTTTGCCCTCAACCATCTCGGTTATTTTCTGTTGACCAATCTGCTGTTGGAACAGATACGCGCCGCTGCCCCGGCGCGCATCATCGTCGTTTCCTCCGACGCCTACAAAGGAGCGCAGCTAGATTTTGCCGACCTGCAAGCAGAGCGGCGGTATCGCGGCTTTCAGGTTTACGCCAACTCCAAATTAGCCAACATCCTGTTTACGCAGGAGTTAGCGAATCGGCTGCAAGGCACGGGCGTCACCGTTAATGCCCTGCATCCCGGCTTTGTGGCCTCTAATTTTGGTCTGAACAATGGCGGCGCGCTGCGCTTTGGCATGAAGCTGACGCAGCGTCTGTTCGCCATCAGCGAAGAGGCGGGGGCGGAGACGCCGCTCTATCTGGCGACGTCGGCGGAGGTAGCCGGGATAACCGGCAAATACTTTGTCAAGAAGAAGGCGGTTTCGTTGACGGGGCGGGCGCAGGATATGGCCGTTGCCCGGCAGCTCTGGCAGGTGAGTGAGCGGTTGGTGGGACTGGGGTAACGGCCGTTCCTTTGGCCCCGGATTCTGTTTTGTCGCAAATCTACCAGGCTGCCATAACTGCGGCGGTCTGGCGGCTCACTCTGGCTATCGTTCCCCGCTTCTTGTACAATAAGATCAACACACCCAGGAGAAATAGATGTCTTTTCGTCGGATGGCCCCTTTCCTTTTGCTGAATATCTTGCTGTCGGCGGCGGTGGTGCTGGCAATTTTGTATTGGTGGGACGGCCGTGACGGCGGCGACCAGACAGCGGTACGGGCCACGGCGACGGCCGTGATTCCCACGCCAGACATCAATGCTTTACCGGCGGGAGATGTGGCCTCGTTGGCTGACGATGGAGCAGAGGGTGGGGCGGAAACGGCCGTGAACGATGGCCCCACCACCCACACCGTCCAGGCCGGCGAAACCCTGGGCAGCATCAGCGCCCGCTACGAAGTTTCCCTGGAAGACATCATGGCCGCCAACGACATCGCCAATCCCAACATCCTCAGCATCGGCCAGCAGCTCCTCATCCCCATCGGCGGCTTTGCCACCGCGACACCGCCGCCCACCGACACGCCGCCGCCCGGCGTCCCGCCCACCCCCATCGCCACCGAAGCGGCCCCCACGCAAGGCGAAGCCATCCTGCAGATTGGCGCCGTCCTCAGCCCAGGCGTTTTAACCGAAGAAGCGGTGCAAATCACCAATTCCGGCACGCGGCAAGTGAACCTGGCTGGCTGGACCTTGCGCGACGAGGGCCGTATTGTCTATACCTTTGGGCAAGTGACTCTCTTTGGCGAAGGGGCCGGCATTCTCATCCACACCGAAGCCGGGACCAACGGCGCAACGGATTTATATTTAGGTTTGGAATCCCCCATCTGGCAGTCGGGAAAAACCGTCACCCTCACCGATGCCGCCGGGTCTATCCAGACTACCTACAGGATTCCTTGAGATAGTGGATAGTGGATAGCTTGTCGCCAGCGCTTCTTCACCAACAACTCCTCACTCCCCACTATAAGGAGAGAACTTCATGCGTGGTTTGATAGACAAAAAAGGGGAACAGTTTGCCGTGTTACGCGGGCAAGTTTTATATGATCTGGAAGGTGTAGCTTCCGGTCGGCGCGAAGGCGAATTTATTGTGGACCTGGCCGGGAAACCCGTCTGGCGTGTGGTGGGCGATGGCGTATACACGCTGGATGGTTCGGAAACCATCGGTTACTTTGGCGGCGATGTGCCAGAAGAAATGATGTGGTAAGCGTGTGATGGGGTGGACACACGGCCACCCCATCACCGATCAAGAGGAAACGATGCGATTAGGCGCACACATGAGTACGGCCGGCGGCGCATATACCGCCTTCAAACGCGGTGAAGAAACTGGCTGCGAGACCATGCTGATCTTCACCAAAAGCAACCGCCAATGGCAGGCTAAACCCCTCACGGACGCAGACATCGCCCAATTCCGCCAGGCGGCGCAGGCGTACAGCCATATTTACCCGGTAGCCGTCCATGCCAGCTATTTGATCAATATCGCCTCGCCCGACGAGGCGCTGTGGGAAAAATCGTACCAGGCGCTCAAAATTGAGGTGGAGCGCTGCGGGCAGTTGGGCATTCCGCTGCTCACCTTCCACCCCGGCTCCTACGTTGGCGGCGATGAGGCGACAGGGCTGGCGCACATTGTCCGCGCACTGAAGCGGCTGCTGCTAGAAACGGAGGCCAGCGCGCCCAACGTGACCATTTGCCCGGAAACAATGGCCGGGCAGGGGACCAACCTGGGCTGTACCTTCGCGCAGTTGGCGCAAATTTTGGGCGACGTTGGCCCCAGCGAGCGGTTGGGCGTTTGCTTTGATACCTGCCATGTCTTTGCCGCCGGTTACGACATTCGCACGCCAGAGACCTATGCAGCGACGATGGCCGAGTTTGACCAGGTGGTTGGCCTGGAGCAGATCAAGTTTTTCCACTTCAACGACAGCAAACATGAGTTGGGTTCTAACAAGGACCGCCACGAACACATTGGCCGGGGTTTTATTGGCGCGGCCGGTTTTGACAATTTTGTGAATGATTCACGTTGGGCCAACCATGCCGCCCACCTGGAAACACCCAAGACGGAAGAGGATGAAAACGGCCGTGAAATAGAAATGGATCCCGTGAATCTGGCCGTGCTGCGTGGGTTGATTCGTAGTTGACCACTCACAACTTTAGAAAATTGGGCATGGTTCATCAAGCAAGACATCTTCTTTACAAATTTGCGCTGCGTTGTCATGCTGAGCGGAGTCTTCGGAGCGAAGCATCCCGCTCCCGTCAGAGGAGGGGGATGCTTCGGGGGATGCTTCGGCTTCGCTCAGCACAGGCTCTCAGCATGACGCGCTTTTTTGCCAAATTTGTAAAGCACATATCGCCTGGAATGAACCATGCCGAAAATTGGTAAAGGATGGTCGAATATATGGCTGTTATTTCCATGTTCTACGGCATAATCGTGTCAATGTACTACTTTGACAACCAGAGGCATCATCGGCCACATATTCATGTAAAGTACCAGGAACAGGAGGTCGTTTTGGCAATTCCTGAAGGCGATGTATTGGAAGGCGAACTCAAAATCAGCCGGATGAAACTGGTACAGGCTTGGATTGAGATTCATCGCGACGAGCTAATGGCAAACTGGGAATTAGCCAGTCAAGGCGAATCAATATTTAAGATTGATCCCCTGAGGTAACGTATGAATCCAAGAGTAGAAAACGTAAAGCCAAACGCTAATTACACTGTGACACTGGAGTTTACCAACGGAGAACAACGAGTTTTTGATGTAAAGCCTTATTTGGATAAGGGTATCTTTCGAGAATTGCAGGACCCTGGGTACTTCAATTCAGTTAGACCCTTCTTAGGAAGCGTTCAGTGGAAAAATGGTCAGGATTTTTGCCCTGATGTACTGTATGAACTCAGTCGCGCGGTAATCCAAGAATCAGTCACAGAAGCAGGGTAAAACTCATGTTCATTGTAGACGCACACCTGGACATTGCCTACAACGCGCTGAATCACGGCCGTTCTCCCCTCCAACCCCTCGCTCACATCCGCCAACAAGAAACGGCCGATAGCACACGCGGCACAGCCACCGTCGCCTTACCCGACATGCTGAAGGGCGGTGTGGGCCTGGTCGTCGGCACGCTGTTTGTCACCCCCAGCCACGCCAAAATCCCCATCCTCGGCGAAAAAATGGTCTACCACAACGCTGACCAGGCGCATGGTTATGCCATGCAGCAGTTAGACTATTACCACCGGCTGGCCGACGAAAACGCCTTCATCCGCCTTGTCCGCGATCAAGCCGACCTGGATGAAGTGTGGCAAAGCCATACCGCCGACAATCCCGCCCCGCTGCTGGGCATCATCGCTTCGATGGAGGGCGCGGACCCCATTCGTGTGCCTGAAGAAGCGGAGATGTGGTACGAACGCGGCTTGCGCCTGATTGGCCTGGCCTGGGACGATACGCGCTACGCCACCGGCGGCTGGAGCCGCGACGATCAGGGCTTAACCAAAGACGGCTATCGGCTGCTGGAAGTGATGGCCGACCTGGGCTTCATCCTCGACCTGACCCACATGAGCGAAAAATCTACCATCCAGGCGTTGGAGCGCTACGAAGGCGCGGTGATTGCCAGCCACAGCAACTGCCGCGCCCTGGTGGAGGGCACGCGCCAGCTCAGCGATACGCAAATCCGCCTGCTGGGCGAGCGGGACGGCGTGGTTGGCGTGGTGTTGTACAACGCTTTTTTGCTGAATGGCTGGCGCAAAGGGGACCGCAAGGAAGCGGTGACGTTGGCCCATGTCATCGCCCATGTAGACCACATCTGCCAGTTGTTGGGCGATGCGCGGCACGTGGGCATTGGCAGCGACCTGGATGGCGGCTTCGGCGCGGAACACATTCCGGCCGGGCTGGACAGCATCGCCGACCTGGGCAAAATTGGCGCGGCGCTG
Source organism: Candidatus Leptovillus gracilis (assembly GCA_016716065.1). NCBI lineage: Bacteria > Bacillati > Chloroflexota > Ardenticatenia > Promineifilales (SeqCode) > Promineifilaceae (SeqCode) > Candidatus Leptovillus > Candidatus Leptovillus gracilis. The sequence goes on from JADJXA010000018.1 coordinate 26,305, forward strand.
CTGGAGCGCGGCTACGAACCGTCCGACGTGGACAACATCCTGGGCGGCAACTGGCGGCGCATCCTGCGCCGCGCCCTTCCTTGACGCCTGAGGTGGGGGAAGGCGTCAGCCGTTATCCGCCGCCTTGTCATCCATCAGACCGCTTTGACGTTGGCGATGCCGGGCAGACGACGCAGGGCGCTGATGAGGTCCTGGCAGATGCGGGTTTGTTGGTTGGGGAAGTCTATGGCCCAGCCATGCCCGGTTAGTTCCAGACTCAGGCCGTCGTGGCCTTCATATTTGGCGGCTTCCGCAACGGCCGTGCGGCATACCTCTTTCCAGTTCCCCACCGGTTTAATCTCTACCACAATGGTTTTGATATTGTTGGCGACCTGGCTGGCCTTTTTGTCGCCAAAGATGAGCGGGGCGGGGGGTGGTGTGTGGTGGGCAGGCGTCGGGCTGGTTGGTTGGGTTGGTTGATTGGTTGGCTGGTGAACGGCCGCAGCCTCAACCGCTGTCCGCTCACTGCTTACCGTCAGCCGTTGATTGTTAGGCCGCGCCGGGCTGTCTTCATCGAAGTTGGGCGGGGGCGGCGGGCCGGCGTAGCTGGAATCATCGTCCGGGTAGCTGTCTTCGGGGTAGTCGGTGGGTGGCGGGGGGGGGATGTACGGGGATGGGGTTTCATGGAGACGGCCGTTTCTATTTCCGCGTCCATTCTGCGGCAAAGTTTCCTCTGTCGGCGCGCCATTCTCCACCTTCGTCTGCACCCGGTCTACAATCACATTGACTTCGTCGCCTTTTAACTGCACCTTGCCCCAGACCAGCATCACCTGGTCTACGGCCACCAGTTGGCGGTACTCCTTCCAGGTGCGCGGGAAGAAAACAACTTCGATTTTGTGGTCCAGGTCTTCCAGCGCGCCAAAGGCCATTGGCTCGCCCTTTTTGGTTGTCAGAGTGCGCAGGCTGCTGATCATCCCGGCGATTTTAACCTGTTTGCCGTTGTCGCTGGCCTGGATGTCGCCGATGGTGGTATTGGTGAGCGGCTGGAGTTGGGCCAACGGCCGTTCCAACGGATGTTCTGATACGTGTACGCCCAATGCTTCTTTCTCCCATTCCAATAGTACCTTGTGGTCTACTTTTTCAATATTATCCGCCGGGTGCAGCAAATCTACGGCCATTTGCAGCGCCGGACCACCGGTTAAGCCGCCAAACAAGCTCATCTGCCCTTGCGCGGCGGCGGCGTGTGAGCCGCCGCTGTAGTTGACAAGGCGGTCCAGGGCGTCCATCATTTGCGATGGCGTGCCCCAGGCGTCGAAGACGTGGGCCTTGATGGCATATTCCAGCGCCCGTTTGCCCACGCGGCGCATGTCTACCCGGTCGCAGAGGTCTTGCAGGCTGGTGTAACGGCCGTTTGCCTCCCGTTCCGCCAACATCACATTCATGGCGGCTGCCCCGGCGTTTTTAATGGCGCCAAGACCGAAACGGATTAACGGCCGTTGCCCATCATCCTCAATCGTAAAATCCAACCCCGATTTGTTGATGTCCGGTGGGGCCACGTCTATGCCCAGGTTTTTGGCCTCGGCGAAATAACGGCGCACTTTGTCGGTATTGTCCCGTTCCACCGAGAGCATGGCCGTCAGATACTCCACCGGATAATGCGCCTTCAGAAACGCCGTCTGGCAGGTTACTTTGGCGTAGTCGGCGGCGTGGGCTTTGTTAAAACCATAACGAGCAAAGAACTCAATGTCGCCCCAGATCGCGTCGCACACCGCCTGGCTCAGGCCCCGCGCCATCGCCCCATTGGTGAACTGAATCTGATGCTCCTCCATCAGCTTCTTTTTCTTTTTCGCTACCGCCTTGCGGATCATGTCCGCTTCGCCCGGCTCGTAGCCCGCCAACTGCGAAGCCATTTGGATGATTTGCTCCTGGTAGACGCAGTTGTGGACGATGATATTGTTGGCGACGAAGCTACGCAGTCCTTCAACCGTCAAATCATAGACGTGTTCCTCACCGGCCGGTTCGATGACGACAATCTCTTCCCAGACCACGTGGAGACGACGCGCCGTTTGCGGCAGGGGGAGGGTCGCCGCAATCGGTTCCACGACATGGGCGGCAATACGCTCGCGCTGCCGTCCCGTGGGCGTGAAATGCTGCCGACTGAGGCCATATTCGGCCATCAAGGCGCGGCGCGAGAGCGTCGTCGTCTGGTCAATTTCAGCGATGAACGGGGCGCGAGCAATGGTCCAATGGTCGCGCCCGGTGCTGATCCGTTCTCGCTTCGCCGAAGCCATGTGCGGCTGCAACTGATTCAACAGCCGCGCTGTGTCGTAGATCGTCACCTGATAGCTGCGCCGGGATGCCCCGCCATCCGTGTGGTAATCGGCGGTGTAAATGGTAGCGCGAATGCCCAGACGAAGGAGGAGGGTTTGCACATCGGTCGCCAATTGGCGAGAGATGGTCTTGTAGTGGCACAGTTTGCGGCCAATGTAGCCATCACAATCCCACAGAGAGGCCAAAAAGAAGGCTACATCCTCGTTGTCCAGCGCAAAAACAAAGGACGGGACGAATTTTTCGTGGCTGCGGAGACCACCGGGCGCGCTGCCGGGTGGATGTTTTAAGCCCAATTCACGCAACCAGGCCAGCAAAGCGTTGGGCGTGTGATAGTGGACGTCCGCTTTTTCTGCGTCTTTGGCTACGCCAATGCGCGTGACGCCACGCACCTGTGGAGTGAACGACGGCCGTAGCCCTTCAAACACGCCCAAACAACGCTGATATTCTTGCAACAGGGCGTCTTCTTTGGAGACAAAATCAGCGGCGGCCATGCTCGCCAGGCTGCCATCGGCCAGCAAATAGGCCAAAACACGCAGTTTTTCGCGTTCAACAGCCAGAGCCTGCTCCGGTTCGGGGCCGATCAGGTGGGGCGGCGTGCCGATGTAGTCGCCGACCTGCAAATCGTACAAAGGCTGCCAGCCAGCTTCGGTCAGCAGTTGGTGATCGGCGGTGACTTTAATCTCCAGGCCGTTGCGTAAGAGGACGCGGTAGGTGGGTTTACGGCCGTTATCAATCCACCGCACCACGCGCCCCACGGCCGGCCGCCAGGCCTCATCCACCCCTTGAATCATAAAACCCGGGCTGTCACAGACTTCATCCAACCGGCAACGTTGGCCGGTGATGGCGTCTAGCACCAACGCATCGCCGCTGACGCAGATGCCATACGTATCGCCCAAAATAGGTTCCAGGCTGGGATGGTGAAATTGCACGGTTTCTTGTCCGTGCATCCGGCTGATGTAGGTGGGGATGTTTTCCATCGGCCCTGGTCGGTAGAGGGAAATGGCGGCGATGATGTGGTCGAAGCGGTGCGGCTTCATCTCCATCATCAGCCGCTTCATGCCTGCCCCTTCCACCTGGAAGATGCCGGCAACCTGCCCCTGACTAAGAATGTCGAACAAAACCTCCGGCTTTTTTGTCGGGTCTGGCCCTACCTGGCCCACATCGTAGGGGATGTTGTCCATGGTGTAGACCGTGCCATAGCGCTCCTCGATGAGGCGCGCGGCGCGGCGCATGACGGTGAGGGTGCTGAGGCCGAGGAAGTCTACTTTGAGCAGGCCGATGGATTCGACGATTTCCATCGGCCATTGGGTCACGCGGTCTACGCCGCCCAGCCCTTCTTCGCCGCTGGTGGGGCGATTGAGGGGCACGTATTCGTGCAGCGGCCGGTCGGAGACGATGACGCCGGCGGCGTGGCTGGAAGCGTGGCGGGCGACCCCTTCCAGGTTGCGGGCGGTGTCGAGCAGGGTTTTAACGGCCGTTTCCCCCTTATACCGCTCCTCCAATTCAGCCGCATAAAACTCATGCTCCTTGTCCAGCACGTTTTCTATCTTCACCGGCTTGCCGGGGATGGCTGGAACCAACTTGGCAATGGCGTCCACTTCTGGCAGCGGCATATCCATCGCCCGCCCCACGTCGCGGATGGCCGCCCGCGCTCCCAACGTGCCAAAGGTAATGATTTGCGCCACCTTTTCTGCGCCATAGCGCCGCTTGGTATAAGCCACCATCCAATGGCGCGCATCGTCGGGATAATCCAGGTCAATGTCCGGCATGGAGACGCGCCCCGGATTCAAAAACCGTTCAAAAATCAGGCCATTTACCAGCGGGTCTATACTGGTGATGCCCAACGTGTAGGCCACCACCGACCCCGCCCCGGAGCCGCGCACATTCCACCAGATGTCGTTGTCTTTCCATTCCTGGTAGCTGCTGTGCGGGAAGGGATCGCCGTGCATTTCCCACCAGGCGTCGCTGCGCGCGGCCCATTCGCACAAATCCCACACAATCAAAAAGTAAGTGGCAAAACCCATCCGTCCAATGATGTTTAGTTCATGCTCCAATCGCGCCCGCAGCGCCGGGTCGCTGGCGGCGCGCTCTGCGCCGTAACGCCAGGCCAACCCCTTCTCGCACAGATGGCTCAGATAGCTGTCGGCTGTGTATCCCTCCGGGACGGTAAATTCGGGCAAATGGTAGCCTTCGTGGTCCAGATTTACGTCGCACATTTCCGCGATGAGCAGGCTGTTGCGCAATGCGCCGGGCACATCGCCGAACAGCGCGGCCATTTCACTGTGCGATTTCAGGTAATACTCTTTATCAGAGAAGGAAAGTTTGGGCGCGGCAACGGTGGAGCCGGTTTGGATGCACAGCAGCACTTCGTGCGGATTGGCGTCGGCGGCGCGGGTGTAATGCACGTCGTTGGTCGCCAGGAAATTTTTCTCCAGGCCAAACTGTTTCGCCATTTCGATGAGTTTTTTGTTGATGTCGGTTAGTTCGGGGATGTGGTGTTCTTGCAGCTCGATGAACAGCCGTTCTTTGCCGAAGATGTCCAGATATTCGCCCATTAATTCGTGGGCCAGCTTCATCTTGCCCGCGCCGATGGCCCGCGGGATTTCGGCGGCCATGCAGCCGGTGGTGGCGATGAGGCCATCGCTGTGGCGGGCCATGAAGGCGCGGTCAATGCGTGGTTTGTAGTAATAGCCTTCCAACTGCGCGGCGCTGGCAATTTGCAGCAAATTCAGGTAGCCGGTCTGGTTTTGCGCCAGCAGCAGCATGTGGAAGCGCTGTTTGTCTAGCTGGGGGTCTTTGTCTTGCATGGCGCGCATAGAGATGTAAGTCTCGATGCCGATGATCGGCGTGATCCCAGCGCTTTTGGCCGCCCGGTAGAAAGGCATTGTGCCATACATCGCCCCGTGGTCGGTGAGGGCGATGGCCGGTTGGTTGAGTTCCACGGCGCGGGCGATCAGGTCGTCTATGCGGCTCAAGCCATCGAGCAGGGAATACTCGCTGTGGACGTGCAGATGGACAAAGGGCTGTTGATCGGTCATGGTTTCTGTGTGTATATTGGTTTGTTTGCTGGTTGGTAGGTGGTGTGTGTTGGTTGGGCGCGGGATTTGTTGTGGTTTCCCGCAGGCACGGAGTATAGCATATGTGGACGGCAGCGGGGGAAATTTTAAGGATGGATTTGGCGACCTCGATACGTTTCTGGTATTTCGATGATACCATTCTCAATAGATCGAAAGGGCATGGTTCATTCCAGGCGATATGTGCTTTACAAATTTGGCAAGAAATCGCGTCATTCCTTCGGCGTTGCTCAGACCTTGTCCTGAGCAACGCCGAAGGAATGACAATGCAGCCTAAATTTGTAAAGCAGATGTTTCGCTCAGTGAACCATGCCGTGATTGGCAAAGGTATCCACCGTCTGTCTCGCCCCTACCGGCTCAACTCATTTGCAGCACACCCATTGCCAATTGCCAATTGCCAAGTATCATTCGTTGACCATTAACCATTGACCATTTTCCCGGAGGTGGGTATGAGACTGGGTTTGATGTTGGGCTATGCAGGTCGGCGGGTGGAACTGCCGGTGGCATTGGTGCAAGAGGCGGACCGCCTGGGCGTTTATGCCGTCTGGACGGCCGAAGCATATGGTTCCGACGCGGTATCGCCGCTGGCCTGGTTGGGGGCGCAGACGGAGCGGATTAAACTGGGCACGGCGATCATGCAGATGCCGGGGCGCACGCCGGCCAACGCGGCCATGACGGCGATGACGATGAATCAGTTGAGCGGCTCCCGCTTCCTCATGGGCTTAGGTCTATCCGGGCCACAGGTGGTGGAAGGATGGCACGGGGTGAGCTACAAACGGCCGCTCGCCCGCAGCCGCGAATATGTCGAAATCGTGCGCCAGATTTTCCGCCGCGAAGAACGGCTGAACCATCAGGGGGCCATCTACCAGATTCCCTATCGTGGCGCAGACGCCACCGGGTTGGGCAAGCCGCTTAAAAGCACCCTGGAAGCGCAGCCAGACATCCCTATTTACCTGGCGGCCATCGGCCCGCAAAACGTGGAACTGACGGCTGAAATCGCCGACGGCTGGCTGCCCATTTTTTTCTCGCCGGACAAATACGACGCCATCTACAAAGAAAGCATTGAGGCCGGTTTTGCCAAAGCGGGCGGCGGCAAGGGGCTGGCCGATTTTGACATCGCGCCGACGGTGTCGGTGGTGATTAACGATAATTTGGATGTGTGTTACAACATGTTACGGCCGTTTCTGGCCCTGTACATCGGCGGCATGGGGGCAAAAGGCAAGAATTTTTACCACGATCTGGCGGCGCGGTACGGCTATGAGGCGGCGGCAGCCGAAATTCAAGATTTGTATCTGTCTGGCAACCAGGGCGCGGCCATGGCCAGAGTGCCGGGCGAATTGATTGACGAGGTGGCCCTGGTTGGTCCGCGTGCGCGGGTGAAGGAACGCCTGAGCCGTTGGCTGAACAGCCCGGTGACGACGCTGAACATGACCGTTTTCGACGTCGAGACGCTGCGGACGATGGTGGAACTGCTGGCGGAGGTCGGTTAGACCGATGATGCAACCCTGGAAAACCGTGTCGCGCAAGGTGCTGCTGGCGCACAGCAAGTATTTGACAGTTGAGGAACACACGGTACAACTGCCAGACGGCCGTATCATCTCCGATTGGCCCTGGGTGGTGACGCCCGATTTTATCAATGTGGTGGCGGTTACCGGCGACGGACAGTTTCTTTTCTTTCGGCAAACCAAGTACAGCGTTGCTGGCGTTTCGCTGGCGGCGGTCGGTGGCTTTTTGGAGCCGGGCGAAGACCCTTTTGTGGGCGCGCAGCGTGAGCTTTTGGAGGAAACGGGCTACGCCGCGCCAGATTGGACCTTTCTGGGCCGCTATTCTGTTGATGGCAATCGCGGCGCAGGCAACGCCCACTTTTACCTGGCGCAAAACGCGCAGCGCGTGGCGGAAATAGACGCTGACGACCTGGAAGAGCAGGAACTGCTGCTGCTTTCGCGGGCGGAAGTGGAGGCGGCGTTGGACGCCGGAGAGTTTAAGCTGCTGCCGTGGACGGCCGTTGTCGCCTTAGCGCTGCGGCAGAGATAAGACGATGATCGTGTGCTCGAATGGTATAATAGAGGAAACGACGGCTTATAGTGCAAAGATGGTGGATTATGAGACAAGTCATCATTTACCCTGGTGAAGATGGATTTTGGATCGCCGAGTGTCCCAGTTTGCCAGGTTGTATCAGCCAGGGTGAAACACGGCAAGAAGCCATTGCCAACATCCGCGAAGCGATTGATCTATATATTGAGGTATTGGTTGAAGATGGAGTGCCTGTACCTGAAGATCACCTTGAGGCCCTCCTGGTAGCCGTTTAATCTATGGGTAAACTACCAAATATTTCTGGTGATGATTGTGTAAAAGCCCTGAATAAAGCGGGCTTTTACTTTAAAAGACAGCGTGGGAGTCATATTATGCCCCGTCGAGATGGTCCATATGCTCAAGTCGTGGTACCCAATCACCAGCAGTTGGATCGTGGGACATTGCGAGCGATCATTCGGCAAGCTGACCTGAGTGCGGATGAATTTCTAAGCCTTATTTAAACCGATTTCAATGAGCAACCACAAGCCGTTTGCATACGTTCCCATCGTGGAAATAGATGAATACGACGCCGAATGGCAGGCCAGACGCGAGGCGGTGGATGTGGCCGGCCGTGAAGAACTGCTGGCGGCGCTGATTATGGAATTGGTGGGCAAACGGCCGTCTTCGCCCAAAGCCTACTCCCGCACCATGCTCAAATACATCGGCCTGGGTCTGCCCTGGCTGTCTAAAAGCCAGGTCTTGCAAGCCTACCAGACGTTGTGCCAACAAGGCCACCTGACATTCGACCCCGAAGTGCGCGTCGCTTTGCAAACCAAACCGGTGCGCAGCCAGTCCGGCGTTACCGTTGTGACGGTGCTGACCAAACCGTACCCGTGCCCCGGCGAATGTATCTTCTGCCCCACCGACGTGCGAATGCCCAAAAGCTATCTGCACGACGAGCCAGGCGCGCAGCGCGCCGAGCGCTACAAATTCGACCCCTACGACCAGACGGCCGGGCGCATCCACGCTTTGGAGAAAATCGGCCATCCCGCCGACAAGATCGAACTGCTGATTTTGGGCGGAACCTGGTCCAGCTACCGGCGCGACTACCAGGAATGGTTCATCAAACGCTGTTTTGATGGCATGAACGGCGTCGCAGCGGACACCCTGGCCGAGGCGCAGGCCATCAATGCCACGGCCGCGCGCCGTAATGTCGGGTTGGTGGTCGAAACGCGCCAGGACCACATCACCGTAGAAGAACTACGTTGGCTGCGCACCCTGGGCGTGACCAAAGTGCAGGTGGGCATTCAGAGCATGGACGAGCGGGTGCTGGCGCTGAACCGGCGCGGCCACGATACCCAGGCCACCCGCGACGCCTTTCGCTTGCTGCGCCTGGCCGGGTTTAAGATTCACGGCCACTGGATGCCCAATTTGTTGGGGGCAACACCGCAGAGCGACGTGGCGGATTACGGCCGTCTCTGGACCGACCCCGCCCTCCATCCCGACGAGCTAAAAATCTACCCCACCATGCTGCTGGCAAACGCCGAGTTGTACCACTACTGGCAGCGCGGCGAATATCAGCCCTACACCGAAGAGGAAGTGGTAGAGGTGTTGGTGCAGTGCAAGCTGCAAACCCCCCGCTATGCGCGCCTGACGCGCATCATCCGCGACATCCCCACCACCAACGTCGTGGAGGGCTTTAAGAAGGCCAATTTGCGCCAGCTTGCCCAGGCGGAGATTGCCCGGCGTGGCCTGAGCTGCCAATGCATCCGCTGCCGCGAGGTGAAGCGGGAGCGATTGGCGATTGATGATTTACGATTGACGATTGAGACGTATGAGACGGATGGCACGACGGAGCATTTCCTCAGTTTTATCAGCCAGGAAGACCGCATTGCCGGTTTTCTGCGTCTGTCTTTACCCAATCGGGACACCCCCCATCCGCTGCCAGAATTGGAGAACCATGCGATGATCCGCGAGGTCCACGTTTACGGCCCCGCCTTGCCCATCGGCGACGAGAGCCAGGGGGAGGCGCAGCACATGGGGCTGGGTGCGCTGTTGGTGGAAAAGGCGAAGGAGATGTCCCGGGGGGCGGGATACGGCCGTATCGCCGTCATCAGCGCTGTGGGCACGCGGGAGTATTATGCCCGGCACGGCTTTGAATTGGCTGGCTTGTACATGACGGTGGGGTTGTAAAGGCCGTTGTAGCAGCCTGTCGGCAGAGTAAGGATTGATACACGGATGACACGGATTTAGCGGATTTACACGGATTTTCTGGTGATTTGGCTGTGAAAATCCGTTCTATCCGTTCAATCCGTGTACCTATTTTGAGTTCTCCGACAACCTGCCAGGCGGCGTGTTAACGGCGAAATATGCGCCAACGCAAACCGGGGCGGCCCAGGTAGTTGAGATTTTCGGCCAGGGAAGCTGGCCGGTAGCCAAATTGGCGCAAAACGCTGTCGAAATCGGCCACTTCCGGCACAAAAAAACGGTCCACAAAAAAGTTGCTCACCGGCGGCCAATACCACCAACTAAACAAAAAACGGGTGATGGGGCGCAGCAGAATCAGCGGCACAGGCAGCGGAATACGCCGAATCTCCAACACATCCATCATCTGGCCGACAATCGCCCGGTAAGGCAGCCGCTCTTCCCCGGCAATGGCAATGGTTTTGTCGTTGAGATCGGGCCGGTCCAGGGCCAGGACCAGGCAGCGGGCCACATCTTCCACCCAGATAGGCTGGAGCCACAGCCGGCCGCCGCCAGGCAGCCAGACCAGGGGCCAACTCCACAAAACCAGGCTGGCAATCATCTCGAAATGGCGGTCGCCGGGGCCATAGGCGGTGGCTGAGCGGAGGATGGTGTAGTTGAGGCCGCTTTTTCTGACCATGCGCTCGACGGTATCTTTGGTTCCCAGCAGGGGGTGAAGGGAGTTGGGCACAGCGCCGAGGCGGCTGAGGTAGATAAAACGCTGCACGTCGGCGCGGCGGCAGCGGTCTAACAGGCGTTCGGTTCCGTCTATGTCTACCTGCTGCAGCAGGCGCGCCCGGCCGCGCCCTTCGGCGCTGGCCAGGTGGATGACGGTGTGGATGCCTTCGAGTTCGGCGCGCAGGGCCAGGGCGTCGGTGATACGGCCGTGATACGGCCGCGCGTCGCAGCCGCACCGTTCTAGTCTGTTCATAACGGAACGGCCGATAAAGCCGGTAGCGCCGGTAACGAGGATTTGCATAGGGATATTGTAGCGGGTTGGGCGGGTGGCGGGTAGCGGGTGGCGGGTTATAATCGGCGGCGTAATGAAGGACATTGGAGAGATTCATGATTGAAGATGGCGTGGGGTCTGAAGAATGGCCGCTGCGCGTTTGCTTTTTTGGCACGTACCGGGCCAATTACGTGCGCAATCAGGTGATGATTGAGGGCTTGCGGCGGCAGGGCGTGACGGTGTTTGAATGCCACAGCACCCTCTGGCACAGCGTGGCCGACCGGGTGGCGCAGGCCGGCGGTGGCTGGAAAACCCCCCGGTTTGTGTGGCGGGTGGTGAAGGCATACGGCCGTTTGCTGCAAGCCCATCGGCGCACCCCAACTTACGACATCATGCTGGTAGGGTATCCCGGCCAATTCGACGTATACCTGGGCCGCCTGCTCGCCTGGTGGCGGCGCAAACCGATGGCTCTGGACATCCTCATGTCGCTGCACCTCATCGCCGAAGAACGGGGATTGACCGCGCAAAGCCCGTTCACCGGCAAACTCATCTTCTGGCTGGAAAAAATTGGCCTCAAACTACCGGACATGCTCATCGCCGACACACCGGAATATCGGGATTACTATTGCCAAAAGTATGGCCTGTCGCCGGAGCGCTTTCAATTTGTGCCGCTGGGCGTGGATGATCGGCTGTACCAGCCGCGCCCTCATGTGCAGCCGCCAGCCGACATGTTTCGTGTCATTTATTACGGCACGTTTATCCCGCTGCACGGTGTGGAGATGATGCTGCGCGCCGCCGCGCTGCTGCAAGACCGGCCTGATATTCGGTTTGATTTTTATGGCGAGGGACAGGAACGGCCGTGCATGGAAGCATTGGCGCAGGAATTAGGACTGGAAAACGTGCAGTTTAAGGGCTGGATTGACAAGATGGAACTGCCGGACGAGATCGCCCGGTCACACGTGGTACTGGGTGTGTTTGGTACGACGAAGCAGTCGCGCTGCACTATTCAGAATAAAATCTGGGAAGGCATGATGATGCAGCGGCCGGTGATCACTGGCGACGCGGAGACGATACGTCTGGAATTGGGCCATCGGGAACATGTCTATCTGGTGGAGCGGGCCAATCCGCTGGCATTGGCGGAGGGGATTTTGGACCTGCAGGCCGACGCTGATTTGCGAGAGCATATGGTTGCCAGCGCCCATAACCGGGTGCAGGGCAACACCATTGACGCCACAGGGCGCCAGACATACCACGCTTTGCAAAGTATTCATCATGGGTAAATGGGCTTCGCTGCGACATGGGCTGGCGGCCAGACGGTCAGAGATACTCCTGGCGTTGATTCTGGTGGTGGCAATCACTCTCCGGCTGTGGGCGCTGGGTTTTGGCCTGCCCAATCTATTTCATCCTGACGAAGACGCGGTGGTGATGCCCGCTTTGCTCGTCTTGAAAACGGGGAACCTGGAACCAGAGCGGATGGAGTATGGTTCTTTGCAGATATATGCGTTAACGGCCGTCTTCACCATCGTCTACCTGTCCCTGGCCCGCGCTGGCATCATTGAACACCCATCCCAATTGCCCATTTATGAGCGTGGAACCTACCCCATGGTCTACGATCTGCCCCAGTTTATTCTGGCAGCGCGTTGGTTGTCGGCGTTAGCCGGGGTGGGCATTGTGCTGCTAACCTATTTGTTGACCAGACGGTTGGCGAATCAGCGGCAGGCATTAACAGCGGCGGCGGTAACGGCCGTTACCCCCATGCTCATAGACAACGCCCATTACGCCACCCCGGATAGTTTGCTCACCTTCATGGTCATGTTCGCCCTGTACCTGTTCGTCCGGGCATACGACAATTGGGACACAGACACCGCCTGGGCCTACATTGGGGCCGTCTTTGTCGCCGGACTGGCAACTTCCACAAAATACAATGGCGCGGCATTGCTTGTCCCACTCTTATTGGTCCCGCTGCTCAAAAACAAATCATTGGATGCGTACCTCTCCGGTCGCACAATGGGCGGGCCATTGGGTTTTGTCGCCGGTTTTTTGGCCGCCAGCCCCTATGCGCTGCTCAATATACCGCTGTTTTTACAGTGGGCCGGTTATTCATTTTGGCTTTACAATCAGCCGGCCGAGATGTTCGCTATCCCAAGCTGGCAGTGGCACCTGAATTATTTGCTCACCAGCCGGGAGATGCCGGTCTTTGTGGTGGGATTTCTGGGGTTTTTCTTCAGCCTGAGACGCTGGGGACGGCGCGGTTGGATTGTCAACAGCTTCGCCCTGGTTTTTGTCCTGGCTATCCTGACCCAGACAGGCCGCCAGCCGCGCATGTGGCTGCCAATAGCGCCAATTTTTGCCGCCTGGGCCGCCTTGTTTATAGATACAGCCGCCGCTTATTTTCAGAGCAAGTTGGCCCCCAATCTGGCAACCGACAACCAAAGCGCCAACTGGCGCGTGCCCCTACACGCCAACTTGCCACTCCTGGCTTCTTTGTTGCTGCTCGTCCCGGCTTTTGTGTTCAGTCTGCGGATTGTTACCACCCTGCAAAAACCAGACGCGCGCCTGGCGGCGAGCGATTGGATTGCGGCAAATGTGCCGACCGGTGACACCATTGCCGTTGATTATTTTCCGCCAAACGTGGATACGGCCGTGTGGCCGGTTATCCGAACGTTTCGCCATTCGCAGCACGACCTGGACTGGTTTCTGGAACAAGATGTCAGTTACTTGGTGTTTAGCCAGGGAATTTACAGCGGACAACGGCTGCCGCCGGCAGAAAAACCGGCGTATGAACAGTTGTTGGGGCAGCTTTGCCCGGTTGAAACGCTCTATGGCTCCTTTTTGTCTAACCCGGACTTTACCATGCGCGTTTATCGCGTTCCGCCTTGTTCGTGAAGGAATCGGTTGTTATGAACTCTGTGCAAAATCGTGTGTTGGTTATTGGTCTGGATGGAGCTACGTTTGACCTGATAAAGCCGTGGATGGCCGACGGCCGTTTACCCCATCTTGCCAACCTCATCCAAAATGGGTGCAGCGGCCCACTGCGCTCCACCATTCAACCCACCACCGCTCCCGCCTGGACCACTTTCCTCACCGGCGTCAACCAGGGTAAACACGGGCTGTATGATTTTGTCGCGCGCCGCCCGGACAGCTACAACCTGGAGATCACCAGTGCGGCGCACATCAAGGCCGCCTCCATTTTTGACTTTGTGGGCCAACAAGGTGGCAATGTCGTGGGCATCAACATTCCCTACACAGCACCGGCACGGCCGGTGAATGGCGTATTAATTGGTGGTCCCTTTGCCCCGGCCGTAACGCCGGAATTGTTTTATCCCCGCAGCTATTATGACAAGATTTTACGCCTCGTGCCCGGTTATTTTGTGCTGCCAGATTACAATTCCCGCGCCGCCGACCCAATGGCCGACTACGCGCAAAAGCTGCTTACTGGCATTGCCAACCGCGAAAAAATTGCTCTACATTTGTTACAAACCGAACCCTGGGAATTGTTTATGATTGTGTTTATGGCGACCGACGAGGTGCAGCACACATTCTGGCACTGCCTGGACGCGCCGGAAGGATCGCCTGAGTATCATTATCGGGATACCATTCGCCGGGTTTATGAACGGTTAGATGAGGCAGTGGGACATTTGCTGGAAGCGGCAACGGCCGTTTCTTCGGCCATACCACTCTCCACCTTCATCGTCTCCGACCACGGCGCCGGGCCATTTGCCTGGATGATCAACCTGAACCAATGGTTAGCCAATGCCGGTTTTTTGCAGTTCCGCCAGGACAAAACAAGCGGCGTGCGGCAGCTTAAAACCGGGCTGCTGAAGCAGATGGCGCTGGGCTACCGCCGCTACGTGCCCGGCCAATGGCGCGCCACCGTGCGCACCCGACTCGGTTCGCAGCGGTTCGACCAGGTAAAGGGAGAGTTTGAATCGGTCCTGCTTACCTCCAACGTCGTGTGGGAGCAGACCAGGGCGTATGCGTTGGGGGCAGGGGGTAATATCTATATCAACGTGGCCGGCCGCGAACCAGAAGGCATGGTGCAACCTGGCGCGGCTTACGAGCAGGTCCGCCAGGAAGTGATAACCGAACTACTGACCATGCGCGACCCCGATTCCGGCCAGCCGATGATCAAGCAAGTTCATCG
>JADJXA010000019.1 GCA_016716065.1 Candidatus Leptovillus gracilis
TCGCCTTTTGTCACCTGTAAAACTGCTGCAAATCAGCCTGTTTTACCTCTTTGACCATCAGGCCCGCTCCCCCTTCCCGAAACCCAGGCCACTCCGCATCCAGTCGTCGAACGGGCGCCGGCCCAACTCTACCCGGTATGCCCACCAGCCGCGCCAGAAAACCACGCCATCCTTTCACCGGCCCAAACTCGCGCCCGTTGCGCATCTGTCCCTGGCCGCAATGCGGGCACAAATTCGGGTCTTTCTTTCCAGAAATGCCGCCAGCCAATCCAGCAGATGTGGTTTGGCGGGACTGGCAGCGCCCGCCAACGCCCAACAACGCCCACGCGTCGTCACTCGGCTTTCGCCTGGCTGTGGTGCAGCCTGTGGCTGGCGGATCCGCAGAAGCGATGGGAGCAGCGTGCAGCAAGCCGGCGGATGAATTCTAACCCCGGCTGGGTCATCTCCTTCTCCACTCCGTCTGCCCGATTGTCGCGGTAGCGGTGACGCCCTCTGGCCCGATGTGCAAGATGCGGTGGTTGCTGATGGCGATAGCGTGCAGGTAACGACCCAAATACTCGGCCAGCGTCTCTGGGCTGCGGTTGTCGGCTCCCTTACAGGCGGCGCTTCGATGTACACTCCGATTCTGGCGCGGCGCCAGCGCCTGCATCTCTTCGATTGTCTGTCCCATCGCCGCCGCGTCCCGGGCCCTGGCGCTTGCCTGTAGACCACGTTCCACTCCCTGAACCGGAAACGCCAACGCGGCGGAAGTCGGCCGACAGACCACCACCGGGAAGAGAATTACTTCTTGTGCGCCGACCGCCATCTGCCCGCCGGCCTTTGTCTTGACAACGCCCGCCGGTCACCATGCAGTGAATGTGGGGTGGAACTGTCGTCTGGCCCCAGGTGTAGGACGATGGTAAAGCCGATTTTTTCCCTTTCAGGTACTTCTCCCATAGGTCTTCAGCCGCGCCAGCCGTCTGGAACTGTAGGTCATGACCAACTGGTTTATAAGCGCACCAGGGGTTGAAGACGGTCTATGGTGGTAACCTGGTAGTAGGGACAGGGCAGCGGCGCTTTCTGCTTTTCTTCCACTGCGCCTTCTCGAAATGGCCGGAGCGGGGCAGTGGCGGTTCTTGCAGGCACAGTAAGCGATTTCCCACTGACCGCAGGAATCGCAATGGTTCAGGTGGCCGCCCAACGCCGCCGTGCGGCGGCGCAAGATGGCGTTGACTGTTTGGTTTTGTTGGTAGCTGAGGGGTGCCGCCGTCGGCAGGTATCGAGCCAGTTGCCGTTGCGCAGCACGTCGAAGACGCGTGTTTGGCGCGGGTTGCTCCGACCTTGAGGTCTGGCAAGAACATGAGACTATGGTTACCGTCGGGGCCAGAATGTCGCAAGTCCGATGCCTACGACAGGTCTGTAATTGGATGATCAAAAACTGTTCTACGGCCGCTTCGTGTTGGGCAAAGTCTGCGTTATTTGCTTCCGGCACGCCCAGTCCGGCCTCTCTGGCCAACGGATAAAACCGTTTATAGGCTGCTTTGTCAAAAGCGTACGAGCGCCCAGTTCAAGACCGCGCTTGATTTCAGCGAAGGTGGTTTTCTGAATAGTCCGGTGCGAGCGTTGCTGCGGGTCGATTTCTAAAAGACACTGCTCATGGCCCGCCGTGAGCCGGCAACGACACAGGCTGCACCGGTGCAGACCACCCTGGTAGGCGATTCTAGGCAAAGTAACCGATAACTTTATCATGACGGCTATGGTGGGCAGACATGTCAACTTCTTTGCTCTCTGAACGCTTTTGCTCTGCTAATTTGAGTCAAAAAATTTTACATACGATCGGGGAGTTGATACACGGTCTTCCTCTAGCGGAGCTTTAATCCAACGATCAGATAACCCGGCGCACCGGGTGACACAAGACGGACTGAACCAGGCCGTTCTTGCCGTGTGTCTGGTTCATCTGCGGTTGATGGGCGGTTGGCTGTAGTGTTTTGCCCTGTTTCTCGTGTGGCTCCAGTAAGCTGCTGGAGGTGTGATTTACCTTAACTGACCCTGTTTGCCCGGCATCATAAACCATTTTCGCCTTTTTGTCACCTGTAAAACTGCTGCAAATCAGCCTGTTTTTACCTCTTTTCAGCCATCAGGCCCATCCCTTCCCGAAACCCGGGCCACTCCCGCATCCAGTCGTCCGGACAGGCGCCATTGCGCTCCACCCGGTATGCCCACCAGCCGCGCCAGAAAACCCGCCATCCTTTCACCGGCCCAAACTCGCGCACGGTACGCATCCGTCCCTGACCGCAATGCGGGCACAAATTCGGGATCTTCTCCAGAAATGCCGCCAATCGCAGATGGAGTTTGGCAGGACTGGCAGCGCCCGCCAACGCCCAACAACGCCCGCGCTTGTCGTCGCCCGGCTTTCGCCTGGCTGTGGTGCAGCCCGTATGGCGGATGCGCGCAAAGCGATGGGGCGCACGTGCAGCAAAACGGCGGATGAATTCCTAACCCCGGCAGGGTCATCTCCTTCTCCACTCCGTCTGCCCATTGTCGCGGTAGCGAAGGTGACGCCCTCTGGCCCGATGTGCAAGATGCGGTGGTTGCTGATGTGATAGCGTGCGGTAACGACCGAAATACTCGGCCCAGCGTCTCTGGGCTGCGGTTGTCGGCTCCCTTGGGCGGCGCTTCGATGTACACTTCCCAATTCTGGCGCAGCGCCGCTGTCACCATCTCTTCGATTGTCTGTCCCATCGCCGCCGCGTCCCAGGCCAACTTGCCTCTGGTAACAATTCGCACTCCTGGCAAACGCGCGGCGGAAGTCAACATTGGGCCACTACCGGAAGAGGTACTTCTTGTGCCGACCCCATCTGCCGCCGGCCTTTGTCCCGACCAACGCCCCGCCGGTCACCATGCAGTGAATGTGGGGTGGAACTGTATCGTCTGGCCCCAGGTGTGCAGGACTATTGGTAAAACCAGTACCATTGGTACTTCCCCCATAGGTTCTTCAGCAGCCGCGCTCGCCGTCTGAAACAGCAGGTCATAGAGCAGCTTCTGGTTATAGCGCACCAGGGGGTTGAAGACGTGGTCTAGGGGTGAAGACAACCTGGTAGTAGGGGCAGGCAGCAGCAGCGCTTTCTGCTTTTCCAACCACGCGCCTTCCTCGAAATGGCCGCAGCCGGGGCGTAGCGTTCTTTGGGCACAGTAAGCGATTTCACCGACCGCAGGAACCGCACTGTTTCCAGGTAGCCGCCCAACGCCGCCGTGCGGAAGCGCAAGATGTCGTTGACTGCTTTGGTTTGTTGGTGCTGAGGGGTGCTGCCGTCGGCAGGCATCCAGCCAGTTGCCGGTGCGCAGCACGTCGGCGACGCTGTGTTTGGCGCGGGTTGTTTCGACCTTGATGTCTGGCAAGAACATGAGACTATGGTTCCCGTCGAGCTTAAACGTCGCAAGTCCGATGCCTCATTGACAGGTCTGGCAATTGGATGATCAAAAACTGTTCCACGGCCGCTAAAGTGTTGGGCAAAGTCTGCGTTATTTGCTTCCGGCACGCCCAGTCCGGCTCCTCTAGCCCAACGGATAAAACCGTTTATGGCCGCTTTGTCAAAGCGTAGCAGCGCCCAGTCCAAGACCGCGCTTGATTTCAGCGAAGGTGGTTTTCTGAATAGTCCGGTGCGGCCGTTGCCGCGGGTCGATTTCTAAAGATAACTGCTGCATGGCCCGCCGTGAGCCGGAAACGACACTGGCTGCACCGGTGCAGACCACCTGGTAGGCGATTCATAGGCAAAATAACCGATAACTTTATCATGACGGCTATGATGGGCAGACATGTCAACTTCTCTGCTCTCTGAACGCTTTTGCTCTGCTAATTTGAGTCAAAATTTATACGACGATCGGGAGTTGATAGGCCGGTCTTCCTCTAGCGGAGCTTTCATCTAACGATCGATAACCGGCGCACGGGCAGACACAAGACGGACTGGACCAGGCTTCGTTCTGCCCGGTGTGTCCGGTCCATCTGCGGTTAGATGGGCGGTTAGCTATAGTGTTTTGCCCTGTTTCTCGTGTGGCTCCAGTAAGCTGCTGAGGTGTGCTGTTACCTTAACTGACCCTGTTTGCCCGGCATCATAAACCATTTTTCGCCTTTTGTCACCTGCAAAACTGCTGCAAATCAGCCTGTTTTTTACCTCTTTTCAGCCATCAGGCCCACTCCCCCTTCGAAACCCGGGCCACTCCCGCATCCAGTCGTCAGACAGGCGCCGGCCGCGCTCTACCCGGTATGCCCACCAGCCGCGCCAGAAAACCACGCCATCCTTTCACCGGCCCAAACTCGCGCACGGTACGCATCTGTCCCCTGGCCGCAATGCGGGCACAAATTCGGGTCTTTCTCCAGAAATGCCGCCAGCCAATCCAGCAGATGTAGTTTGGCCGGGACTGGCAGCGCCCCGCCAACGCCCAACAACGCCCGCGCTTGTCGTCGCTCGGCTTTCGCCTGGCTGTGGTGCAGCCCGTAATGGCGGATGCGTACAAAGCGATGGGGGCAGCACGTGCAGCAAAACGGCGGATGAATTCTAACCCCGGCAGGGTCATCTCCTTCTCCACCCGTCTGCCCGATTGTCGCGGTAGCGGAAGGTGACGCCCTCTGGCCCGATGTGCAGATGCGGTGGTTGCTGATGGCGATAGCGTGCGGTAACGACCCAAATACTCGGCCAGCGTCTCTGGGCTGCGGTTGTCGGCTCCCTTGGGCGGCGCTTCGATGTACACTTCCCAATTCTGGCGCAGCGCCGCTGTCACCATCTCTTCGATTGTCTGTCCCATCGCCGCCGCGTCCCAGGCCAACTTGCCCTGCTGGGCCAATTCCCGCACTCCCTGGCAAAACGCGCGGCGGAAGTCGGCCGACAGGGCCACTACCGGGAAGAGGTACTTCTTGTGCGCCGACCGCCATCTGCCGCCGGCCTTTGTCTTGACCAACGCCCCGCCGGTCACCATGCAGTGAATGTGGGGGTGGAACTGTATCGTCTGGCCCCAGGTGTGCAGGACGATGGTAAAGCCGATTTTCCCTTTCAGGTACTTCTCCCCATAGGTCTTCAGCAGCCGCGCCGCCGTCTGGAACAGCAGGTCATAGAGCAGCTTCTGGTTATAGCGCACCAGGGGGTTGAAGACGTGGTCTATGGTGAAGACAACCTGGTAGTAGGGGCAGGGCAGCAGCAGCGCTTTCTGCTTTTCCAACCACTGCGCCTTCTCGAAATGGCCGCAGCCGGGGCAGTGGCGGTTCTTGCAGGCACAGTAAGCGATTTCCCACTGACCGCAGGAATCGCACTGTTTCAGGTAGCCGCCCAACGCCGCCGTGCGGCAGCGCAAGATGTCGTTGACTGCTTTGGTTTGTTGGTAGCTGAGGGGGTGCTGCCGTCGGCAGGTATCCAGCCAGTTGCCGGTGCGCAGCACGTCGGCGACGCTGTGTTTGGCGCGGTTGTTTCGACCTTGATGTCTGGCAAGAACATGAGACTATGGTACCCGTCGAAGCCAGAATGTCGCAAGTCCGATGCCTACGACAGGTCTGCGGTGGATGATCAAAACCGTTCTACGGCCGCTTCGTGTTGGGCAAAGTCTGCGTTATTTGCTTCCGGCACGCCCAGTCCGGCTCCTCTGGCCAACGGATAAAACCGTTTATAGGCTGCTTTGTCAAAGCGTACGCAGCGCCCAGTTCAAGACCGCGCTTGATTTCAGCGAAGGTGGTTTTCTGAATAGTCCGGTGCGGCGTTGCTGCGGGTCGATTTCTAAAAGATACTGCTGCATGGCCCGCCGTGAGCCGGCAAGACGACAGGCTGCACCGGTGCAGACCACCTGGTAGGCGATTCATAGGCAAAATAACCGATAACTTTATCGACGGCATATGATGGGCAGACATGTCAACTTCTTTGCTCTCTGAACGCTTTTGCTCTGCTAATTTGAGTCAAAATTTTACATACGATCGGGAGTTGATACACGGTCTTCCTCTAGCGGAGCTTTCATCTAACGTCACCATCAGCCGCGCTGGCGCGGGTCACCAAAACCTTTGCCATTCACCAAATAGCAAGCCGTCCGAGGCATCGCGCCAGCGTCGGCTGCATGGGTTGTTAGGTCTCTTTGCCTTTCTGAGCAACAATTTCCAACACCTTTGCCCCAAACGATCACCCCATCTTGACTGAAGACTACGAAGCCGCTTCAAGCATCGCGGCTTGTTTCAAAACATCAGTAGCCCACTGATTGATGCTCTTGCTGTTGATTTCTGCTGCTGTGGCAACTGCCATATGAATCTCTGGCGGAATCCGCAACGTCAATTTACCCGAATAGGACCGTTGCGGTGGCTGTCCGATTTTTTCGCACACTTCCAGATAGTGATCTACGGCGTCATGAAATGCGGATTCCAGTTCTTCAACGGTGCTGCCATGAAAGCCAACAATGTCTCGAATTCCGATAATGTGTCCGACAAAGATTTTATCTATAGGATCGTATTCGACTTTCGCAGAATAGTTTTGGTAAGTCATTTCGTTCATGGGGTTACTCCTGCCCTCTGCAAGAATTCGCGCACATCTTTCACGCGATAACGCAGCGCCTCTTTTCCAGGGTGGAGCCGATGAAAATCGGCGCGTTGCCCATTCAAAATGAAGGTCACCCGTGAACCACTTCCCTCAATAACCTGGCACTCAATAGCCACAAGTAAAGATTCGATGCTACGCCATTCAATGTTGCCGTTAATCGGGTCGGCAAAGATTGCGGAAAGTGTTTTGCGCTGCTTTGTGTTCATGTCAACTATGATAGCAGATTGCGCCGTCACTTTCCAGTGTTGCCGCCGCCCCTAACGCCACCGTAAGCTGCGCTGGCGCGGTAAACCAAAACCTTTGCCAATCACCAAAACGCAAGCCGTCCGAGGCTTCGCGCCAGCGTCAGCTTGACGGAATGTTAGGCGATTTTAACGTAAATCTGTCTTATGTTCTTCGATCAATTCGGTTACACGTTCAACAAACTCGCTCTGAAAGTTTCCTTTAAGCTCATCCCAAAGTCGCGTTAGGTTTTGCTGTTTAACGAAATCTTTAAGGTCACTGGCCCAAGCAGCATAAATAGCGCTATCAAGTAAGTCGTTTTGCTTTTGGTAAAATATATTCTCATGTAGGATCAACCACCAAACGAGCAAGCTTTTGTAGCGATATTTATCAACCACATCCATATTGTCGTACTTTTCTGAACCCAACACCCATAGTTCAGCCATCTGACGATCTTGTATTAGTTGCATGTTGAAT
The DNA here is from genome assembly GCA_016716065.1 of Candidatus Leptovillus gracilis. Lineage (NCBI taxonomy): Bacteria > Bacillati > Chloroflexota > Ardenticatenia > Promineifilales (SeqCode) > Promineifilaceae (SeqCode) > Candidatus Leptovillus > Candidatus Leptovillus gracilis. The sequence goes on from JADJXA010000019.1 coordinate 7,245, forward strand.
GGGGATGATAATTCGACTAAGGATTGAGAGTTTGCGGTTCGTGACAGTTTGGTGTTTTCACGCAGTTCTCTCCATATAAAAACAACGGAGATAATTACGAAGAGCGCCTCTATTATTGTGGCTATGTTAGCTAAGTTGTTCAAATTCATAGATCCCACCTTCTGTGCGTGGTTGAATATTTTTACTGACACTAAATGGAAAGCCCAGGGCAAATACAGGGGGTGAGTCGGCTACCGTTAAGACTACATCATATCGATGGGTTCTCATAAATGGTCCGCCTAAGGATATGAACAGCTCGAAGCGCCATGTTTTCACACTCGTCTTCAAGCATTTCTGAAAACTCCAGTAATGCAGCATCTTCCCAAGGTTGATCCACATGAACCCACTGATTGCGAAATCTGCGTATAGTGTGAAGTTCTGTTTTTAGGTCTTCGTCTATCGGAGAATCCTCAATTAAGTCGTACAATCGGGAACGCTTACTATTTGCATATTCTGCTCGTAAATAGGTCTCGATGCCTGCAACAGCAGTCAGGATGGAAGCTAGATAAGCACCGTGAGCAAAAGCTGTATCAGCTTCTCGAACGATAAAAGAACACCACTCCGACAAAATAACACTGCCTTGTAAGAGTTCTTCGTCCAGAGTTACCAAATATGCCCAACGTTCTTCCTCATTCATGATGATTTTTGATGCCTAACGCCTTGTTCAGTTGCGCTGGCGCGGTCAGCCAACGCCTTTGCCATTCACCAAAATGCACGCCGTCCGAGGCATCGCGCCAGCGTCAACTGCAACACGTGTTAGGCGGGACGCCTGACCCATGCCTTTGCCGGCTTGCCTGAGCGAAATTGTTAATGCTTTGCACCGAATCGGACTGACGGAACAGGCTGCGACGCTGATTGTTAGCGAACATTATAATGGGAAATGGTCTGCACAGAGTAGGGCTGTTTCAAAGTAGAAAATCCAGAGTTATAGACCACCTGAGTCAAAGCCTGGAAGGCACGCATTCTCTGGAAGCATTGCTGCAAATCACGCAGAAATTTTGCTGCGTCTGCTCTCAATCGTACTTTGAAACAGCCCTATGCACATAAAAACTTCCACCCTTGTACCAATTCCCAAGGACCGTTTTGTCCGTAGGCTTTTGCCTGTACTGCACAGTTTCCATGCGAACAACTTACAATCATGTAGCTCTTAGCGCCGTCACTGTGGATATGCGATCCTCTAGCCTGTTGCATCGGTACACCGTGAACTGGACAGTATCCTTTATTTAGGCGCTCAAGTCTTTCCTTTGCAGATGGTTTTTTACGTTTCCAGAGATTGCTAAGAAAAAAGCCTTTGTCGGCCTTAAAATAGGTTTTAGCTGCTATCATGAAGGCTTTGCCAATCTCATCATCATCATGCCCAATTTCTGCAAAAGTTTCCCACATATGGCCGGCCCGATTGTCACCTTCTTCCAACCGTTTAATGATGAGCTTCGCTATCGCGTCTATTTTAAAATCACTAAGACCCCGCATTTCACCATCACTAGCAACAGAAGTAACATCTGTTAGATCAATTTCTTCAATTGCGGACAACTTTGCGGGTATCCCATGGAGCCTTTGTTCCCAGTCTTTCCATCTGCGTTCTTCAGCCTCCTTCTCGTACTGGAACTCGATATCCTCATCATCCGTTTCTTCAATTGAATATCTTTTTATTTCTTCTACTCTGTCAGTAGACCCATCCTTACGATGTAGTATGATTACTCCACCAATGCCAGATATGATGGCCGGTAGATTATCGCACGAATCATCATAAGGTTCACCTGTCTTTAAAAAAGCCTTGAGTAAAATTGCTCTTTCATGCCCGGCGTTCATAAGCAAATCCATGATGTAGTTATCTTCCATGCCCTTTAATCGCTCTCTCTGAATATATTCGGTCAATTTGGCAAACATATAGTCTTCAAGGCTATCCATTGTTTACTCCTTGTTAGACGAGTCTTGTCTTACAAGATATTTGGTTATTGGATGAAAAGTGAAAAACTCTTTTCTACGACAAGCGCAAAAAATGTAATTGGCCAGATTTTTCTCCCAAGAGAATAGTATTCTCAATCGGGCTGAATGCGCTCGCTGCAATTGGCCCATCAACAGAAAATGCGGATATTTTGTTCCCAGTTTCAAAATCCCAGAGTAGAGCAGAGCAATCATAAGAAGATGATAATATAAACTTATTGTCCGGTGTGATATTTATTCCAGATATCAAAGAAGAATGTCCTTGAAAGCATCTGACTAATTCTTTTGAGTGATTATTCCACATGTAAATATCATGACTACCCATGCCCGAAAATAGAATACATTGTCCATTAGGTGTAACTGCAATAGGTTTGATACCAATCATAGGATTGCGAATTTCCAACTTTGGTACTATTACATCATATAGTGAGCCTTGTTTTATGTCCCATACCTTGATTTCCCTGTCTTGTGCACCAGAAATCACAAATTGTCCGTCGCAACTGATGGCCAGAGACATTACCAATCCCTTATGCCTCCTAAATATGCTTATCGGTTCACCATTACTCACGTTCCAAACCTTAATAAAGTCATTAAAGGTGGAGATGACGTTTTTCCCATCAGGTGTAACAACGAATTTTAGAACTACGGCTGGATTAAATAGGTTTTTTGTAAGCGCTGGATATGTCGTGACTAATTTCCCCGAATCGATCTCCCATAGCCTAAAAGAGTCATCCTCGGATGATAGTGAAAGGATATGGGTATCATCCAAACAAGAAGAAACACACGATACACTTGCCGTGTGGCCTCGTATAGTTCTAATCAATCTGGCAGTATCGAGATCCCACACCTTTATTTCAGCATCTTCAGATCCGGTAATTGCAAGGTTCTTAGTGTGGCATACAGAAATTGAATGAACCATGCCTGAATGGGCGCAGGATTCAAGATAATGCATGGCTTAATCTCCATTTTGTGATGACATCAGAGGCAATGACTATTTGTTGACAATCAGGAGTCATTATTACGTCATTTGGTTTTCCTCGAAACTGCTTAATGGATTTGAGGTGATTCCCAGAATATATCTCCCATATGTCAACCGTATCGGTTGAGTTGAAGCCTACCGAAGCTGAGGCAATGATCCCATTACCTTTTGGCTTGCTGAGTGCTACAATAGATTTATTGTATCCACTGAACGTATGAATCACCCTGCTAAATTCGATATCAAACAAAGTAAATGTTGTAACCTCTTTATCAGTTTGGGAATTGCCAGCAGCAGCAATTAGGTACTTGTTGCCAAAGATAGCTAAATCGCTGATTGGAAGAGAAAAGGGAACCACAAGCATATTAACTATTTCCCATGTTTCTGTATTCCAGAATTTTATAGTTCCATCACTTGATCCAGAGGCAAACATCTTGGCCTCTGTAGAGAAGGCTAAACTGGTTACTGATTTATCGTGGCCTTTGATGCATTTCAACATATGACCAGTTTCAATTGTCCACAAAACAAGTTCGCCACTACTTGATCCTAGAACAACATTATCTCCATCAGGTGCAATGGTAAGAGTTTTTATCCAGGGATTTGATATGCGTTTATACGAATTTACTATTTCCCCAGTTTGTTTATCTCGAACAATTACTTTTTTTTTCTTCGTGAGCGTACCTGGAAGAGAGTATAGAATTTCACCCCCGTCGATATCCCATAGGGTTATCTTGTTTTCAGATATGCTAAGAAAATGTTTCCCGCCAGGTAAAAAAGCTAAACGAGAGTAAATTAGCTTCGGTGATGCCTCAGTCCACAGAACATCCCCTGATTTGGAATCTATGTATTTGATCCTGCCAGCAGAATCACGAGTAACAGTAATATTATTACCCAAATTACTTTCTAACTGTGTTGAGAAAGTTCCGTAAATCTTCGGTTTGGGTTCAAACGATCTTATAAAACAGCCGTTGTCTATATTCCAAAGAGTAACAATATCGCTACCACCTGCTAAAAGAAACTTACTATCGGGACTAATTTCAATACAATGGGCAGCGAAATCAATAATAAGTAACAAATCTTTGCCGGGACTTGTTAAGCTTGATGTCAGTGGAAGCAATTCTAGGTAACTTGCTGTTGCCTTGATCTGATCTAGCAGCTTCCTGATTCCCGAATTCTCGATATCTGATAAGCGTCCAACCAATTGCTGCCTAAGTTGATATTTGTCTTTTTGCAAAATGTGGGATGATAAGATTAAAGATTCACTGATTAACTCTAACTCAACATTGCCTGAGTCATTGAAATCTTCAATTAGAGAGCCTATACCGCACAGAGAAAGCTTCGCGTCAAGAAAAGGATAGCAGGTCAACACAATATATAGTCTTTTGAAGTCATCACTCTTTTTCAGCCACTCCGGCAAATATTTAACGAGGAAATCCCGCTTCTCGGGTGACAAACTTGATAGATAGTTTGAGAAACCGTTCATCTTTATCGGGACTTCCCCAAGACTAACCAGATTTGACGCCTTAATAAAGTTGCATCACAGTGAGAATCCTGCTTTGAAAGTTAAGCACTCGAATTCTGAGAAAACGCTTCATCAGACCATACTGCATCCACCATAATCCCGTAAGCCTTTCTTAAACTAACATGTTCTCCCTCAACTTCATCTTTACTAGCGATAAATTCACGGAAGCTATCGTGATATAAGCGCCATCGTTTTTGCAGCATTTCGTTACACACAATTTTTTGTTCGTACAGGAACTGCTGCCATTCAAGCAGCACAGATCGAATTTGCCTGTAGTCCTTGACGTTGGAGAATGCTGATATTAACTCAATCGAAACCGGCTCTCTAACAATAGACAGCGCTATTACTATAGGCAGTTTGTAGGTTAACCAACCCGTCTCGCTATGTTGGCGCATCCGCCCCCAGTGATCTTCATAGTAGTTTGTCAAACCAATGGGCAATTTCTCTAAAGACGTATCCTCATAAACACCGTGGTTAATGTCGCGTAGTATATAGGTCAAGTACATGAAATTGCCCTGGCTTTTTTCTGCCAGACTCTCGACAAATACTGCTTTATCGATTCCTTGATCAATAAGGTACTTCTGTATACCGAATAGGCCTAATTTACTCTCAATATACAGTTTGACATCCTCTATATTTTCCTTTTGATTCTGTTCGATATCTAGCGTCTCTTGTTCACACTCGATTCGCATATGCAAGTCAGTTCTTCTGGTTGTGACAAGGATATACACGCCTTTCGGCAGTTTATGCGGGAGACATAGCAGGTTCCTGCCAGAAATACTTCCTTGATCTTCCACCTCATCAAGGGCGTCAATCACTATTACAACTCTTTCACCTGTTTCAAGCTTCTCCGAAACTTCATTCATTAAGTGAATCAAAAAACCACCATCTTGAGCGATGTCTGGAGGTAATGAATAGTGTTCTAATTTGTATGCAGCTATCAGTTGAGCGCAGATATTTCGGAGGAAGACTTCTGAATTATTGATGCCTATTGAACGTATATTGAAATGATGGGGAGACTTGTGAGTTTTTACCCATTGTGCTGCTAAAGCCGTTTTCCCAATGCCAGGATCTCCGCGAACTATAAAATAGCCTTGTGGATTAGCCTGAGTGAAGGCATTCACTCGATCGAAAACGAATTGCCTGCCCACAAAATCACGTGTCTTATCCTTAATATACCAAGTAAAGTCCCGTGCTTGTTCCTGTATCCTAAAACTAGAACCCGCAATAGCTAGGATAAGCTCGCTTATAGGCGCATCCATCATGCTGCATAATTCGTTCAGATCGTCAACTATACTGTGTAAGGCTTCAACCAATACAGCGACGTTATCATTAATCCCATCAATCATACGCCGCTCCATTGTGACCCCAAACACCTCGCTTGCTTTTAATTCATCTCGAAGGCAGTTTGCAAAAATCTCCGCTTGTGAAGTGAAATCTATCCACTTTGGAGGATTTTCAATAGACGCCTTCCAACGATCCCCAATCAGTCGGTAATTTGGCTCACGATCGAAGCGTAGAATTTGTGCTAACTCTTCGGCAACGGATTGTTCTGTCAATGGTCCATCTTGTGCAAGCAATGGGGCGGCGATTGTAAAACGAGTTCCAACGGTAGCATAACGTCGGATCGCTTCACCTAAAGCCAGTCTAAATGCATTCTTGACTTTATCTCCCTGAAGCTTGGCCATGGCAGCATCGGCAGCTTTCTCCATTCCTTTGTCGGCGAGGGTGTCAAGCACTTTACTGGTGATAAGACCCAAAACGGCGGTGATAGCAATCGGATCAGGCATTGTCATGTCCTTTTATTTGAATTGGCTAATTGGGTATGGTTCTGAAGATACGAACATGGTTAGGCTGTAAATCTGAAGGCTGTTCTAGATAGTTTATATGCTTCGCTTATGGTGGATCTGCTTCCTTTGCAAATAGTGGCACGTCCTAACGATCAGATAACCGGCGCACCGGGCAGACACAAGACGGACTGAACCAGGCTTCGTTCTGCCCGGTGTGTCCGGTTCATCTGCGGTTAGATGGGCGGTTGGCTATAGTGTTTGCCCTGTTTCTCGTGTGGCTCCAGTAAGCTGCTGGAGGTGTGCTGTTACCTTAACTGACCCTGTTTGCCCGGCATCATAAACCATTTTTCGCCTTTTGTCACCTGTAAAACTGCTGCAAATCAGCCTGTTTTTACCTCTTTTCAGCCATCAGGCCCACTCCCCCCTTCCCGAAACCCGGGCCACTCCCGCATCCAGTCGTCAGACAGGCGCCGGCCGCGCTCTACCCGGTATGCCCACCAGCCGCGCCAGAAAACCACGCCATCCTTTCACCGGCCCAAACTCGCGCACGGTACGCATCTGTCCCTGGCCGCAATGCGGGCACAAATTCGGGTCTTTCTCCAGAAATGCCGCCAGCCAATCCAGCAGATGGTTTGGCCGGGACTGGCAGCGCCCCGCCAACGCCCAACAACGCCCGCGCTTGTCGTCGCTCGGCTTTCGCCTGGCTGTGGTGCAGCCCGTAATGGCGGATGCGCACAAAGCGATGGGGCAGCACGTGCAGCAAAAAACGGCGGATGAATTCTAACCCCGGCAGGGTCATCTCCTTCTCCACTCCGTCTGCCCGATTGTCGCGGTAGCGGAAGGTGACGCCCTCTGGCCCGATGTGCAAGATGCGGTGGTTGCTGATGGCGATAGCGTGCAGGTAACGACCCAAATACTCGGCCAGCGTCTCTGGGCTGCGGTTGTCGGCTCCCTTGGGCGGCGCTTCGATGTACACTTCCCAATTCTGGCGCAGCGCCGCTGTCACCATCTCTTCGATTGTCTGTCCCATCGCCGCCGCGTCCCAGGCCAACTTGCCCTGCTGGGCCAATTCCCGCACTCCCTGGCAAAACGCGCGGCGGAAGTCGGCCGACAGGGCCACTACCGGGAAGAGGTACTTCTTGTGCGCCGACCGCCATCTGCCGCCGGCCTTTGTCTTGACCAACGCCCCGCCGGTCACCATGCAGTGAATGTGGGGGTGGAACTGTATCGTCTGGCCCCAGGGTGCAGGACGATGGTAAAGCCGATTTTCCCTTTCAGGTACTTCTCCCCATAGGTCTTCAGCAGCCGCGCCGTCTGGAACAGCAGGTCATAGAGCAGCTTCTGGTTATAGCGCACCAGGGGTTGAAGACGTGGTCTATGGTGAAGACAACCTGGTAGTAGGGGCAGGGCAGCAGCAGCGCTTTCTGCTTTTCCAACCACTGCGCCTTCTCGAAATGGCCGCAGCCGGGGCAGTGGCGGTTCTTGCAGGCACAGTAAGCGATTTCCCACTGACCGCAGGAATCGCACTGTTTCAGGTAGCCGCCCAACGCCGCCGTGCGGCAGCGCAAGATGTCGTTGACTGCTTTGGTTTGTTGGTAGCTGAGGGGGTGCTGCCGTCGGCAGGTATCCAGCCAGTTGCCGGTGCGCAGCACGTCGGCGACGCTGTGTTTGGCGCGGGTTGTTTCGACCTTGATGTCTGGCAAGAACATGAGACTATGGTACCCGTCGAAGCCAGAATGTCGCAAGTCCGATGCCTACGACAGGTCTGGCACTTTGATGATCAAAAACTGTTCTACGGCCGCTTCGTGTTGGGCAAAGTCTGCGTTATTTGCTTCCGGCACGCCCAGTCCGGCTCCTCTGGCCAACGGATAAAACCGTTTATAGGCTGCTTTGTCAAAGCGTACGCAGCGCCCAGTTCAAGACCGCGCTTGATTTCAGCGAAGGTGGTTTTCTGAATAGTCCGGTGCGGCCGTTGCTGCGGGTCGATTTCTAAAAGATACTGCTGCATGGCCCGCCGTGAGCCGGCAATGACACAGGCTGCACCGGTGCAGACCACCCTGGTAGGCGATTCATAGGCAAAATAACCGATAACTTTATCATGACGGCTATGATGGGCAGACATGTCAACTTCTTTGCTCTCTGAACGCTTTTGCTCTGCTAATTTGAGTCAAAATTTTACATACGATCGGGAGTTGATACACGGTCTTCCTCTAGCGGAGCTTTCATCTAACGATCAGATAACCGGCGCACCGGGCAGACACAAGACGGACTGAACCAGGCTTCGTTCTGCCCGGTGTGTCCGGTTCATCTGCGGTTAGATGGGCGGTTGGCTATAGTGTTTGCCCTGTTTCTCGTGTGGCTCCAGTAAGCTGCTGGAGGTGTGCTGTTACCTTAACTGACCCTGTTTGCCCGGCATCATAAACCATTTTTCGCCTTTTGTCACCTGTAAAACTGCTGCAAATCAGCCTGTTTTTACCTCTTTTCAGCCATCAGGCCCACTCCCCCTTCCCGAAACCCGGCACTCCCGCATCCAGTCGTCAGACAGGCGCCGGCCGCGCTCTACCCGGTATGCCCACCAGCCGCGCCAGAAAACCACGCCATCCTTTCACCGGCCCAAACTCGCGCACGGTACGCATCTGTCCCTGGCCGCAATGCGGGCACAAATTCGGGTCTTTCTCCAGAAATGCCGCCAGCCAATCCAGCAGATGTAGTTTGGCCGGGACTGGCAGCGCCCCGCCAACGCCCAACAACGCCCGCGCTTGTCGTCGCTCGGCTTTCGCCTGGCTGTGGTGCAGCCCGTAATGGCGGATGCGCACAAAGCGATGGGGCAGCACGTGCAGCAAAAAACGGCGGATGAATTCTAACCCCGGCAGGGTCATCCCTTCTCCACTCCGTCCGCCCGATTGTCGCGGTAGCGGAAGGTGACGCCCTCTGGCCCGATGTGCAAGATGCGGTGGTTGCTGATGGCGATAGCGTGCAGGTAACGACCCAAATACTCGGCCAGCGTCTCTGGGCTGCGGTTGTCGGCTCCTTGGGCGGCGCTTCGATGTACACTTCCCAATTCTGGCGCAGCGCCGCTGTCACCATCTCTTCGATTGTCTGTCCCATCGCCGCCGCGTCCCAGGCCAACTTGCCCTGCTGGGCCAATTCCCGCACTCCCTGGCAAACGCGCGGCGGAAGTCGGCCGACAGGGCCACTACCGGGAAGAGGTACTTCTTTGTGCGCCGACCGCCATCTGCCGCCGGCCTTTGTCTTGACCAACGCCCCGCCGGTCACCATGCAGTGAATGTGGGGGTGGAACTGTATCGTCTGGCCCCAGGTGTGCAGGACGATGGTAAAGCCGATTTTCCCTTTCAGGTACTTCTCCCCATAGGTCTTCAGCAGCCGCGCTGTCTGGAACAGCAGGTCATAGAGCAGCTTCTGGTTATAGCGCACCAGGGGTTGAAGACGTGGTCTATGGTGAAGACAACCTGGTAGTAGGGCAGGGCAGCAGCAGCGCTTTCTGCTTTTCCAACCACTGCGCCTTCTCGAAATGGCCGCAGCCGGGGCAGTGGCGGTTCTTGCAGGCACAGTAAGCGATTTCCCACTGACCGCAGGAATCGCACTGTTTCAGGTAGCCGCCCAACGCCGCCGTGCGGCAGCGCAAGATGTCGTTGACTGCTTTGGTTTGTTGGTAGCTGAGGGGGTGCTGCCGTCGGCAGGTATCCAGCCAGTTGCCGGTGCGCAGCACGTCGGCGACGCTGTGTTTGGCGCGGGTTGTTTCGACCTTGATGTCTGGCAAGAACATGAGACTATGGTACCCGTCGAAGCCAGAATGTCGCAAGTCCGATGCCTACGACAGGTCTGGCAATTGGATGATCAAAAACTGTTCTACGGCCGCTTCGTGTTGGGCAAAGTCTGCGTTATTTGCTTCCGGCACGCCCAGTCCGGCTCCTCTGGCCAACGGATAAAACCGTTTATAGGCTGCTTTGTCAAAAGCGTACGCAGCGCCCAGTTCAAGACCGCGCTTGATTTCAGCGAAGGTGGTTTTCTGAATAGTCCGGTGCGGCCGTTGCTGCGGGTCGATTTCTAAAAGATACTGCTGCATGGCCCGCCGTGAGCCGGCAATGACACAGGCTGCACCGGTGCAGACCACCCTGGTAGGCGATTCATAGGCAAAATAACCGATAACTTTATCATGACGGCTATGATGGGCAGACATGTCAACTTCTTTGCTCTCTGAACGCTTTTGCTCTGCTAATTTGAGTCAAAATTTTACATACGATCGGGAGTTGATACACGGTCTTCCTCTAGCGGAGCTTTCATCTAACTAGATATTCGATATATTATAATATGTCGAAGATTTTCTGCCTAATACTTAGCCGAAAATCTTCTGCGTAATGCCCCCATGGAACGTTATGCCGAAAATCTTCTGCATTTTTGCCTCATTTTGCCTCAAAATAGCTCTTTTATATAGAACATTTTTTCTGTATAATTACCCGCATGGTTGCTGCGCGCGACTCATCAACCGCTCATAATCGCTAACAATACACGATGCCATAATCGGTTGTCAAGCAAACAATAGGGCTATTGACCAGTTGGCCTGCCAACCCGATCAGACGAACCAGTGAACAAAAAAGCGTGTCCCATTCTAACAAGTGATTTCATGAGTGGGCAGCACCCACCACCACAATTGAAAAGCACGAGCGAGAGCGAGAGGAAGAGGAAGAAGTCTTGCCACACTCTAGCTCTAGCTCTAGCTCTAGCTCTAGCTCTAGCTATTTTCAAGGAAGTTCTCATGACCGCTCAACGCGCCCCCAAATTGCTCGACCAGGCCCGCGAACGCGCCCGCCTCAAACACTATGCCCTCCGCACCGAAGAAGCCTACATCGGTTGGATCAAACGCTTCATCCTCTTCCACCACAAGCGCCACCCCAACGACATGGGCGCCGCCGAAATCGAAGCCTTCCTCGCCCACCTGGCCGCCTACGACCACGTCGCCCCCTCCACCCAAAACCAGGCCCTCGCCGCCCTGCTCTTCCTCTACCGCGACGTCCTCAACCAAGAAATCGGCCAGGTCAATGTCCCCTGGGCCGACAAACCCAAAAAGCTGCCCACCGTCCTCACCCCCGCCGAAGCCCAACAAGTCATCGCCTGCCTGCCCGGCGTCTACCAACTCGTCGGCAAACTGCTCTACGGCAGCGGCCTGCGTTTGCTCGAATGTCTCCGGCTGCGCGTCAAAGACATGGATTTTGCCCAAAATCTGATTGTGGTGCGCGACGGCAAAGGCGACAAAGACCGCGTCACTGTTTTGCCCCAAAGCGCCATTCCACCCCTCCAGGAACAACTACAACGCGCCCACCACTGGCACAACCGCGACCTGGAAGAAGGCTTCGGCGCTGTCTACCTGCCCGGCGCGCTCGCCCGCAAATACCCCAACGCCGGCCGCGACTGGGCCTGGCAGTACATCTTCCCTGCCGACCGCCGCTCCACCGATCCACGCAGCGGCGCCGTCCGCCGCCATCACCTGCACGAAAACAGCGTGCAAAAAGCCGTCCACAAAGCCGCCCAACTCGCCGCCATCCCCAAACCCGTCAGCCCCCACACCTTCCGCCACAGCTTCGCCACCCACCTCCTGCAAAACGGCTACGACATCCGCACCGTCCAGGAACTGCTCGGCCACGCCGACGTCAAAACCACCATGATCTACACCCACGTCCTCAACCAGGGCGGCCTGGCCGTCCGCAGCCCGTTGGACGTAATCCGTAATCCGTAATCCGTGAACCGTAATCCGTGAACCGTAAGCCGTAATCCGTAAGCCGACCACGGACCACGGAACACGGAACACGGAACACGGAATACGGAATACGGAACACGGAACACGGAACACGGAATACGGAACACGGAACAAAGTGCAAAATGGAAAAACTAACCTATACCCACAGCTTTCGCGGGTTGCTTGCCTATAAGTTGGCACGTGAATTATCATTGCTTGTCTTCGAGCGCACGAAAAAGTTTCCTAAAGAGGAGGCTTATGCGCTCACAGATCAGATTCGACGTTCGTCCCGCTCTATTGGCGCGAACATCGCCGAAGCCTGGGCAAAACGTCGCTACGAAAAGCACTTTATCAGCAAACTGACAGATGCGGATGGCGAACAGCAAGAAACGCAGCATTGGATCGAAACGGCCGTTGACTGCCACTATCTCACTCCCGCCGAAGCCAACCAGCTTCTATCCCACTGTCAGCGCATTGGCCAACTCATCGGCGGCATGATCAGCAAAGCCGACCAATTTTGCAACCCCGAAAACTACCTGCGCGAATCGCCAGCCGAGTATTTTACCGAGAATGAAGCGTAAGTCGTTATCCGTAATCCGTAAGCCGTAAGCCGTAAGCCGTAATCCGTAAGCCGTAATCCGTAAGCCGAACACGGAACACGGAACACGGAACACGGAACACGGAACACGGAACACGGACCACGGACCACGGACCACGGACCACGGAACACGGAATACGGAATACGGAATACAAAAATGCCCGAACCCCAAATCACCCACCTGCGCCAACAAATCAATTACCATCTGCACCGCTACCATGTCCTCGACGCCCCCGTCATCAGCGACGCCGAGTACGATGAACTCTACCGCCAACTGGTGGAACTAGAGGCCGCCCACCCCGACCTCATCACCCCAGACTCCCCCACCCAACGCGCCGGCGCGCCGCCCCAAAGCGCCTTCGCCAAAGTGGTCCACCCCGCCCCCATCCTCAGCCTGGCCAACGCCTTCAACATGGCCGACTTCTACGCCTGGCGCGCCCGCATCGGTCGCCTCCTGCCCGACCCCGACGTGCCCCTGGACTTCACCGTCGAACCCAAGCTCGATGGCCTCAGCGTCGTCCTCACCTACCAGGACGGCCGTTTCACCCAAGGCGCCACCCGCGGCGACGGCCAGATCGGCGAAGACATCACCCCCAACCTCCGCACCCTCCGCGCCCTCCCCCCCCACATCCCCGTCGCCCCACTCCCAACTCCCAACTCCCAACTCCCAACTTATCTTGTTGTCCGCGGCGAAGCCTTCTTCCCCCTCGACAAATTCGACTCCTTCAACGCCGACCGCCTGGCCGCCGGTGAAGCCGCCTACATGAACCCGCGCAACGCCGCCGCCGGCTCCCTGCGCCAGCTCGATTCAGCCATCACCGCCCAACGGCCGTTAACCCTCTACGTCTATGATTTTGTCGCCTGGCAAGGGGGCCGCGTGCCCGATACCCAGTGGGAACGGCTGCAGCTGCTGCGCGCCTGGGGCTTCCCCGTCTCCCCCGACAGCCAATACTGCCCCGACCTGGCCGCCGTCGCCGCCGCCTACGAGCGCTGGGCCACCTATCGCAACACCATCAACTATGAAGTAGACGGCATCGTCGCCAAAATCAACAACCGCCCCCTGGCCGACAGCCTCGGCTTCGTCGGCAAAGACCCCCGCGGAGCCATCGCCCTCAAATTCCCCGCCCAGGAAAAAACCACCCGCCTGCTCGACGTGGTCGTCAGCGTTGGGCGCACCGGTATCCTGGCCCCGGCGGCCGTGTTGGAGCCGGTAGAGATTGGCGGCGTCATCGTGCGCAATGCCACCCTGCACAACTACGACGAAATCGCCCGCAAAGACATCCGCATCGGTGACTACGTGCTGGTCAAACGCGCCGGTGAAGTCATCCCCTACATCGTTGGCCCCGTCATAGACAGGCGCGATGGCACAGAGCGCATTGTGATGAAGCCCAGCCACTGCCCCGCCTGCGGCGAACCGGCCATACAGCCCCCCGGTGAAGTCGCCATCTACTGCGACAACCCCGCCTGCCCAGAACAGCTTGTGCGCCGTGTCGAATACTTCGTCAGCCGCGACGCTATGGACATCGAGAGCTTCGGCGGCCAAACGGCCGTCCTCCTCACCGAAAAGCGCCTCATCCACGACATCGCCGACATCTACTATTTAAATAAGGAAACACTGCTCGATCTGGAAGGCTTCAAAGACAAAAAAGTCGACAACCTGCTGGCCGGCGTCGAAGCCAGCAAAAGCCGCCCGCCAGAACGCCTGCTGGCGGCGCTGGGCATTCGCTTCGTCGGCAGCGTCGTCGCCGCCCTGCTCATCGGCCAACTGGGCGGCATAGATGAAATCGCCGCCGCCACCCAGGAGCAGTTGCAAGCGATAGAGGGGATTGGGCCGGGCACGGCCGTCTCCGTCACCACCTGGTTCGCCAACGACAAAAACCGCGCCGTCCTGGAAAAACTACGCGCCGCCGGGCTGCGCTTTGCCCTGGAGCGAACGGCCGTCGCCGCAGCCACGCCGCAGCCCCTCGCCAACCTCACCTTTGTCATCACCGGAACCCTGCCCAGCCTCAGCCGCGGCGCAGCCAAAGCGCTCATCGAGCAGCACGGCGGCAAAGTCACCGGCAGCGTCAGCAAAAACACCAGTTACCTGCTCGCCGGCGAAAACGCCGGCAGCAAACTCGCCAAAGCACAGCAGCTAGGCATCCCCATCCTCGACGAACCCACCCTCCGTAAAATGCTGGTCGGTGCGCAGCCCGTGTTATAATTCAATCTACTTGGAGGATAGACACACATGTTGACTCTGGAAATTCATGACAAGGCATTGGCCAGCCAGATAAGTAAACTGTTGGATCAGGATTTCGAGAATAATCCTGATAAGATGCTCGACGAACTGATTCGCCACTACGTTCGTCAGCAAGAAAGGCTGCAATACAGTGGCATTCTCGCCTGGGAAAGCGATGGCCTTGCCTACCAAAAGGTAATTCGCCATGAGTGGCAGTAGCCTGTTACTAGACACCAACGCCTTCATTTACTTTTTTGAAGGCCGCCGATCAGTAACCCAATTGGTTGCTCAAGCGCCAATTGTTTACTATTGTCCAATTTCTGAAATCGAACTTCTCTCTTCATCACGCTTATCTCAGCCGGAAATTTTGCAAATAAAAGCGTTTCTTGCATTGTGTGAAAGGATTGACCTCTCCTCAGAAGTAGTAGCGCTGACCATTCGTATCCGGCGCGAGTATAAACAGAAAATTCCAGACGCTATTGTGGCGGCATCAGCCCTGTTTGCCGGTGTCCCCCTGGTTACCGCCGATGCAGATTTCAAGAATATTGACGTGCTGAACCTGATCACCGACATCTTGTCCTGATCACCTGGACTCACCTTCGTCATCACCGGAACCCTGCCCATCTCAGCGAAGATGATCTGCACCGGCTGTTCACCTCGTCTGCCAACACCGGGCAGGTTCCCGAAAACCTCTTCGGTCTATAGATCAAGAGTAAGCATTCAGTCCCTTTTAGGCATGGTTCAAAACGCGGAAGTTATCCTTTACAAATTAGTCCGCGAATTGGGCGTGGTTCATCGAGCGAAGCATCTTCTTTACAAATTTACGCTGAATTGTCATGCTGAGCGCAGTCTTCGGAGCGAAGCATCCCCCTCCCACCAGAAGAACGGGATGCTTCGGAGGATGCTTCGGCAAGCTCAGCACAGGCTCTCAGACCTTGTCCTGAGCAACGCCGAAGGAATGACGCGCTTTCTTGCCAAATTTGTAAAGCACAGCTTACTTGTAATAAACCATGCCCCTTTTTGCAATAGTACACAGATGAACACAGATTCAAATCATCCAAAATCTGTGTTCATCTGTGAAAATCTGTGTCCCATTTGTTTGGACATGAACGTTACGATCAAGAAGGTAAACAATTGAAGATACCCGCTTTATTTTTCTTTCTCGCGCACTTGCTGGGCAGTGTGGCCTGCGCCGCTGAACCAACGGCCGTCAGCACAACCGTTCCCACCCTCACGGCCGTCGCCCCCACCACCCTGCCCACCATCCCCCCCACAACAACGGCCGCTGCCAGTCCCACTGCCGCCCCGCCCACCGCCATCCCAACCCCCACCCCCTTTGCCCCACCAGACATCCATTACCTGCAAGCGGCCGTAGACGCCGCCCTGGCCGACTTCAGCGGCCTCAGCAGCTATGTCATCATAGACCTCAGCAACGGCGAGCAGATCAGCCACGATCCCAACCTGGCAATCGCCGGGTCGAGCCTCATCAAAATCGGGCTGCTGGTCCAGATATTTCGCGCTCTAGACCGCCCGCCCGACATCGAACAGACCAAACTGCTCACCCAGACCACCACCGTCTCCAGCAACTTCGCCGCCAACCTGCTGCTGCGCGATGTGGTTGGCGGCGGCGACATCTTTGCCGGCGCCGACCGGCTCACCCAGGCGATGCGCGAATTGGGGCTGTACAACACCTTTATCGCCGTGCCCTACGACATGGAACCGCCCGACGGCCGTATGCCAACCTACCTCACCCCCGCCAACCAACGTACCGACCGCACCACCTACCCCGACCCCTATCGCCAGACCACCATCGGCGACCTGGCCGCCCTCGCCCACCTGATCTACGACTGCGCCCAACACGACGCCGGTCTTCTACGCGACGCCTACGGCGCGCAGCTCACCCAGACAGAATGCCAGGACCTCCTGGACCTGCTAAAAGAAAACAACCTGGCCCGCCTGCTGGAACGCGGCCTGCCCGATGGCGTCGTCATGGCCCACAAAGTTGGCTGGATTGATGATACGCATGGCAACATCGGCATCGTCTACGGTCCAGAGCAAGATTATCTGATCGCCCTGGCTCTCTACGCGCCGGGTTGGTTAGAGTGGGACATCAGCGCCCCCATTTTTGCGCAAATCTCCCGTCTGGCCTACGCCCACTTTAACGATCCCGACGCCTACCCCGTCGACATATTGGCCGCGCCGCCGGCCATCCCGCCCACGCCTACGCCACTGCCCCCGCCAGACTATCCCCAGGCCATCGTCTTTGGCACGCGCGGCGTCGGCTTAACCCTGCGCGCCACCCCCGGCGGCGCGGAAATTGCCATTTTACCCGAAGGCACAGTCGTCAGCCTGCTGCCCACGCCAGCCCAAACCGAGGGCGGCCTCACCTGGCGGCGCATCCGCACCCCGGCCGGTGACGAAGGCTGGGTGGGCGAGCTGTTCCTGACGTTTGATTGACCATCACCCAGCGCAAGAATCCACAACTATGCTAAAATCCAACAGTTCTCAAATTATCATAGTGTATGGTAGGGGCGGGACGGCGCGGACAGACCACAGCCGCAGCGGACGGCCTTTTTCCGCGCCGTCTCGCCCAATCCGAGGTCGGCAAATATGAGTCAAACACAAGACAACCATCATGAACAACAAGAAGCGCAGAAACAGCAGCACCTTCGGCTGATCACCATCGGCGCTATTGGCTTATTGGTTCTGGGCCTGATGGGGCTGTGGTGGGTCAGCCAGCAGCCCGGCAGCCACCGTCAAACGGCCGTCACCGCCGGTCCACCACAAATGGGCCAACCCGCCCCCGATTTCAGCCTCGCCAACCTGGAAGGCGGCCAGATCAGCCTATCCGATTATGATGGGCAGGTGGTGGTCGTCAACTTCTGGGCGACCTGGTGCCCGCCTTGCAAAGCGGAAATGCCAGACATCAACGCCTATTACGAAGCCAACCGCGCCGATGGACTGGTTGTATTGGCCGTGAACGCCCAGGAAGACAAGAATACCGTCAGCCGTTTTATTCAGGCCAATGGCTTTTCCTTTCCGGTGCTGCTAGACAGCGACGGCCGTGTCGAACAGCAGTACCAGGTGCGCAGCTTCCCCACCACCTATGTCATAGACCGCGACGGCCGTGTCGTCTACATACACAACGGTCTCATCTCGCTAGATGTGCTGACGGCCGTACTCGCCCCTCTGCTTTCCTGACGCCCGCGCCAGGCGTAAACCGTAATCCGTAATCCGTAATCCGTGAACCGTAATCCGTCAATCCTAAATTCTAAATCCTAAATCAGGAGTCCTCCATGTCCACCCCCACCACACTATTTGAGCTGTTGGCGTCAGGCGCCGACGACGCCATCGCCCTGACCGCGCCAGACCGGCTGCCCCTGACTTACAGCGCCCTGCGCCAGCACGTGCGGCAAACCATCGCCGCCCTAAACGCCCTGGGCATTGGCCGGGATGATCGCGTCGCCATCGTCCTGCCCAACGGGCCGGAGATGGCCTCGGCCTTCATCGCTGTCGCCGCCGCCGCCACCGCCGCGCCGCTTAACCCCGCCTACCAGCAAAACGAATACGCCTTTTACATGGCCGATCTACAGACCAAAGCGCTGCTCGTCGCCCAGGGCAGCCGCTCAACGGCCGTTCCCGCCGCCCAAGAACGAAACATCCCCATCCTGGAACTCGTCGCCGCCGCGGATGATCCGGCCGGCCGCTTCACCATCCACAGCAGCCTGCCGCCCACGCCGGCCGCCCAGCCTGGCCCCGCCCAGCCCGACGACGTAGCCCTGATCTTGCACACGTCGGGAACCACCTCGCGCCCCAAAATTGTGCCGCTGCTCCAGCGCAACGTCTGCGCCTCGGCGGCCAACATCCGCGACACCCTGGCCCTGACCCCTGCCGACCACTGCCTCAACGTCATGCCGCTGTTTCACATCCACGGGTTGATGGCCGCCTTGCTGGCCTCGCTGCACGCCGGGGCCAGCGTCTGCTGCACGCCCGGCTTCAACGCCCTGCAATTCTTCGCCTGGCTAGACGCCGAAAAACCAACCTGGTATACGGCCGTACCCACCATGCACCAGGCTCTCCTCAGCCGCGCCGCTCGCAACCAGGCCATCCTCCAGGCCGCCAATTTGCGCTTCGTCCGCTCCTCGTCCGCCTCGCTGCCGCCGCAAGTCATGGCCGAACTAGAAGCCACCTTCCGCGCTCCGGTTGTCGAAGCCTACGGCATGACCGAAGCCGCACACCAGATGACCAGCAACCCACTGCCGCCGCGCCCGCGCAAGCCGGGCAGCGTCGGCATCCCCTTCGGGCTGGATGTGGCGATTATGGACAAAACGGGCCGCCTGCTGCCGCCCAACACCCCCGGCGAAGTGGTCATTCGTGGGCGCAGCGTCACGCCCGGCTACGAAAACAACCCCACCGCCAACGCCGAAAACTTCACCGCTGGCTGGTTCCGCACCGGCGACCAGGGCGTACAAGACGCCGACGGCTACCTGATGATTACCGGCCGCCTCAAAGAAATCATCAATCGCGGCGGCGAAAAAATCTCCCCGCGCGAGGTGGATGAAGTGCTGCTGGACCATCCGGCGGTGCAGCAGGCTGTCACCTTCGCCATGCCCCATGCCAAACTGGGCGAAGAAGTGGCCGCGGCCGTGGTGCTGCGCGACGGCGCTGCGGCGACCGAACGCGACATCCGCGACTTTGCCGCCGAACGGCTGGCCCCCTTCAAAGTGCCGCGTAAGCTGCTGATCCTGAGCGAAATTCCCAAAGGCCCAACCGGCAAATTGCAGCGTATCGGCCTGGCGGAAAAGCTGGGGTTGGTCTGATGCGCGTCTGCATTTATGGCGCCGGGGCCATCGGCGGCTACCTGGGCGTGCATCTGGCGCTGGCCGGGGCGGACGTGACGTTGATTGCGCGTGGGGCGCATCTGGCAGCGATGCAGGCCAACGGCGTGCGCCTGCTCGGCAGCAGCGCGGAACAGATCGCCTATCCGCGCTGCACGGACGACCCCACGGCCGTTGGTGAGCAAGATTTTGTGATTGTGACCTTAAAAGCGCCCTCCGTACCGGGGGTGGTGGGGCTGATGCAGCCGCTGTTGGGGAAAGATACGGCCGTGGTAACGGCCGTCAACGGCATCCCCTGGTGGTACTTTTACGGCCTGGACGGCCCCTGGCGCGACCACCAACTAGCCAGCGTAGACCCCGGCGGCGTGCAGTGGCAGGGCATTGGGCCAGGGCGGGCCATCGGCTGCGTCGTCTATCCGGCGACGGAAGTGGTCGCCCCCGGCGTCATCCGCCATGTCAGCGGCGACCGTTTCAGCCTGGGCGAACCCACCGGCGCAAAGACGGCGCGGGTGACGGCGCTCAGCGACCTGTTCCGTGCCGCCGGGCTGAAAGCGCCGGTTCGCGCCCACATCCGCAACGACATTTGGGTGAAGCTGTGGGGCAATCTGTCGTTTAATCCGGTCAGCGCCCTCACCGGTGGCACGCTGGAGGCCATCGCCACCGACCCCGGCGCGCAGGCAGTGGTGCGGGCGATGATGCTGGAAGCGCAGACCATCGGCGAAAAGCTGGGCGCGCGTTTTGGCATGGACGTGGAACAACGCATCGCCGGCGCAGCGGCCGTCGGCGCGCACAAAACCTCCATGCTGCAAGATTTAGAACGGGGCCGGCCGATGGAAATAGACGCATTGGTAACAGTGGTGCAAGAACTCGGCCGATTGGTGGCCGTGCCCACGCCCACCATAGACATCATCCTCGCCCTGGTGCAGCAGCGCGCCCGCCTGGCCGGCTGCTATTGATTGGTATGCGGTGTTCAGTGTTCGGTGTTCAGTGAGTGTTTTCCAGGGGCAGCGCCGACTGAACACTGGTTACTGAAAACTGGTCTATTGTTACAATTTCAGGCGGCGCAGGCGGAGGGAGTTGCTGACGACGCTGACGCTGGAGAAGGCCATCGCGCCGGCGGCCAGAATGGGGTGGAGCTGACGCAGAAAATCCGGCGCCCAATCAAACGGGGCCAGAATCCCGGCGGCGATGGGGATGAGCGCGGTGTTATACCCAAACGCCCAGACGAGATTCTCTTTAATGTTGCGCATAGTCATTTTGGACAGCTTAATCGCCTGCGGCACGCTGCGCAAATCACCACGCATCAGGGTCACGTCGGCCGTTTCCATGGCTACGTCTGTGCCTGTGCCAATCGCCAGGCCCACGTTGGCCTGGGCCAGGGCGGGGGCGTCGTTGATGCCATCGCCGACCATACCCACCACAAAGCCTTCATCTTGCAGCTTTTTGACGTGGTTGGCCTTGTCGCCGGGCAGCACTTCGGCGAATACTCGGTCAATGCCCACTTCCGCGGCGATGGCCTGGGCGGTGGCTTCGTTATCGCCGGTCATCATGACCACCGTCAGGCCCAGAGCGTGCATCGCCTGAACGGCTTCTTTGGAGCCATCTTTGATGGTGTCGGCGACGCCGATGAGGGCGCTGGCACGGCCGTCCAGGGCCAGCCACATCGCCGTTTTCGCTTCGGCTTGCAGGGTTTGCGCCTGGGCTTCCAGGCCATTCAGGGACACGGCTTCCCGCTGCATCAGGCGCAGATTGCCCAACAGCACATCACGGCCGTCTACCTGGGCGCGAATGCCAAAACCAGCAATCCCTTCAAAATGGGTTGGTTGACTGAGAGACAGCCCTTGTTCATTGGCCGCCCGCACAATCGCCTCGCCCAACGGATGCTCGGAGCCGCGCTCGGCGCTGGCGGCCAGGCGGAGGAATTCGGAGTGCGGAGTGCGGAGTGCGGAATCAGAAATAATCACGTCGGTGACGGAGGGTTGGCCGCGCGTAATGGTGCCGGTTTTGTCCAGCACAATGGCGTTGAGTTTGTGGGCCTGTTCCAGGGCGGCGCTGTTTTTGAAGAGGATGCCGTGTTCGGCGCCTTTGCCCACGCCGACCATGATGGAGGTAGGTGTTGCCAGCCCCATGGCGCAAGGACAGGCGATGACCAACACGGCCGTCAGCCGGATCAATGCCGCCACAAAATCGCCCGTCGCCACATACCAGATGATGAAGGTGAGGACGGCCGTAACCAGCACAAACGGCACAAAATAAGCCGCCACCTGGTCTACCACCCGCTGGATTGGCGCTTTAGACCCCTGCGCCTGTTCCACCAGCTTGATGATCTGGGCCAGCGCCGTCTCTTTGCCCACCTTGGTGGCCTCGAAGCGGATCAGTCCCTGCCTGTTAATGGTCGCGCCGATGATGGCATCGCCAATGGTTTTGTCTACCGGCAGGCTTTCACCGCTGATCATGCTCTCGTCGAAGGTGGAACGGCCGTCTACCACCACGCCATCCACCGGCGCTTTCTCGCCCGGCCGCACAATCACCAGATCGCCCGGCATCACCTCGGCGATAGGGATGTCTAGCTCCATAGTATCGCGCACCACGCGCGCCGTTTTGGCTTGCAGGCCGATAAGCTTCTTGATCGCCTCGCTGGTGCGCCCTTTGGCCCGCGCTTCCATCAGCTTGCCCAGGACGATGAGGCTGATGATCATCGCCGAGGTCTCGAAGTAGACATGGTGGCCGAGGGCGTGTGTGCCCAGCGTCAGGCCGATGAGAACGGCGACGCTGTAGAAATAGGCCACCGATGACCCCATGGCCACCAACACGTCCATGTTGGCGCTGCGGTTGCCCAGGCTCTTGTAGGCCCCCACGTAATAATCCCAACCGACGTAAAACTGCACCGGCGTCGCCAGGGCAAAAAAGAGCCAGTTGACCCAGTTGGCCTGCGCCCAATCGCCCAACAGGCCAAAATCGCGGCTCATGCTGAACAAAAACAGCGGCACGGAAAAGAGGAGGCCGACCAGCAGACGGCGCTCCTGGTGCTTCACTTCGGCTTCGCGGGCGGCGGCTTCGGCGTCTTGGAGGGAGTCATCGGGGGCAGACGGGTCGGCCACGGCCGTCACCACATCATACCCGGCGCGGCGCACGGCGGCCACCAGATCGCCGCGTGTGGCTGCGCCGGGGGTGTAGCGCACCGTCGCTTTTTCGCTGGCGTAGTTCACTTCCGCCGAAAGCACGCCATCGACTTTGTTCAGGCGGCGTTCGATGGTGTTGGCGCAGTTGGTGCAGGTCATGCCCAGGAGGGGGAGTTCGGCGACGGCCGTTGGCACGCCGTAACCCGCTTTTTCGATGCGGGCGATCACCTGCGCCGTCACCTCTTGCGGCTTCACCAGCGCCGGATCGTAGGTAAACGTCACTTTTTCGCTGGCGTAATTCACCGTTGCCGCGGCGACGCCATCCACTTTTTTGGCGCTGCGTTCCACCGCCGCCACGCAGTTGGCGCAAGTCATGCCCACCACGGGCAGCGTAATTTGTTTTGGTTCGGACATGGGGTAGACGATAGTGGTTAGTTGGGAGTTGTTAGTTGATAGTGGAGAACCGACCTATCAACTAATAACTCCCAACTCCCAACTATCAACTAATCTGAATCAACCCTTCGGGTGGGTAGTTGATTTCTTGCAGCAGCGATTGAATCTGGGGCCAGCGTTTTGCTTTCCATGAGATGTCTCCTTAAAAAGTTTATCGCCTGTTTCAGGTATCACTTTTTCCCGGTCACTTCAAAGACCTGGGTGATTTCTTGCAGCAGACGCTCCCGCTCGGCGGGATCATCGCCGCGAATGGCGGAGGTGACGCAGGTGTGCAGGTGATTATCCAGCATGAGAGTGTTGATTTTTGCCAGGGCGGCCTGCACCGCCTGAATCTGCTGGATAACGTCTATGCAGTAGGCGTCGTCGTTGACCATGCGCTCGATGCCCTTGATGTGCCCGGCGGCGCTGGCCAGCCGTTGGCTGACTGCTTTTTTTGTGCTGTCGTCCATATTGGTTTACCTCGCCATACCCCACCCCGGGGTGGGGGGGGTGAAAATGATTGTAGAGTGGTGGATGGAGTTTGTCAAATGAGTATTGGCTGATTGATTGCCCCGATCAATGGCGGCGGGTGGGGGAAACGGCCGTCACTTGTGCGATTAGCACCGCGGAGACACGGCGATTTATGGCGATAGTGCGGTTCCCCACTATCAACTAACAACTCCCAACTAACCACTATCTCAGACGATTCGTCATTCAGTGGCTAACTGTGTTTTACGGCCGTCTTCGATGCGCAGCAAAACAGGCAAGAAGCAGCAGCCAATGCCCATCAGCAGCGTCACGCTGCCGCCGAAGAGGAACCAGGCGCGCACCCCCAGCCAATCGGCCACTGGCCCGGCGATGATCAGGCCGATGGGCGACATCGCCCCGGCGGCGCTGCCGAGCAGCGTAAACACCCGCCCCTGCATTTCCGGCTCCACAGTGGCCTGGAAGATGGCCTGCACCGGTCCATTCACCAGCGAGTTGGTGGAGCCGATGATAAACGCGGCCACAAACGCCAACCACAGCATATTGGCCGGGGCCAGGCCCATCAGCAATGTGCCCACGCCCATGCCAATCAGCGCCACCAGACTGGTGAGGATGCGCCGTTGGAAGCCGCCCCAAACGCTTAACAACAGGCCGCCGGTCAAGATGCCAAAGCCAAATATCCCTTCTAACACACCCAGGTGCAGCGCCTGGCCGCCAAAATGGCCGGTTACCAGCAGCGGCAACAGGGCAAAGGCAGGGTTGATGACCAAATTGAGGATAACGGCGATGAGCATCAACAGCATCAGGGCCGGCCACGACCAGACATATCGCAGCCCGGCGCGTAAATCGGCGCCAAATTCGCTGTAGAAGGTGGCGGCGCTGGTCGAGGGGGCGCGTTCTGGCTGCGGCACGTGGATGACCAGTAATGAACTCATGGCGATGACGGCCGTTGCCAGATCGATAAACAAAATGCCCTGTAAAGGAAACACGCCCAGCAGCAGCGCCCCCAACGGGGCCGAAGCGATGTTCAGACCGCCATACAACATCTGGTTAAAGCCCTGGATGCGTGTCAGAAACTCTTTGGGGACCATCAGGGTTGTGGATGACTGCATGGCCGGCCAGTGGAACGCGCCGCCCAGAGCGCGGATGAACAGAATGGCAAAAACGTGCCAGGTTTGCGCAGCGCCAGCCCAGAACAGCAGCGCCAGCCCAAAAGTCGCCACCGCCACCAGACCATCGGCCAGCAGCATGGTCATGCGCCGGTTCCAACGGTCCACCAGCACGCCGACGAAG
The DNA here is from genome assembly GCA_016716065.1 of Candidatus Leptovillus gracilis. Classification (NCBI taxonomy): domain Bacteria; kingdom Bacillati; phylum Chloroflexota; class Ardenticatenia; order Promineifilales (SeqCode); family Promineifilaceae (SeqCode); genus Candidatus Leptovillus; species Candidatus Leptovillus gracilis. The sequence continues at coordinate 32,261 of JADJXA010000019.1, forward strand.
GGGCCAAGAACCACCTGGGGCAACAGTCCGGACAGCGAGGCGAGGGCCAGGGTGGTGGCCGAGCCGGTGGTGGTGGTGAGCCACCAGATGAGGGCGAACTGTACCAGTTGGCTGCCAAACAACGAGGCGGCCTGCCCGCTCCACAAGATGAGGAACGGCTTAAGCGAACGGGTATCGGGCGGCAGCG
>JADJXA010000020.1 GCA_016716065.1 Candidatus Leptovillus gracilis
GGAAGATGGCTTCGTAAGGACATTCTGGCACGCACGCGCCGCAGTCTATGCAAGTGTCTGGATCGATGTACAGCCAGGGCCATTCCTCTTCCGGTTTACCCAAAACCATGCATTCGACCGGGCACACCTCCACACAGGCTGTGTCGCGCAAGCACAATCTGGTAACGATGTGGGTCATAAGATTTCTCCTTTTAGCAAGTTAACGATACCGGCGTCAATGGGTGCGCCGATTCTCTCTAATTATACACATTTACGATTTTGCCGCAGCATAATTGGCGGCGACAACTTGCCAATTTACCACGTTCCACCAGGCGGTGACATAATCGGGACGCCGATTTTGGTAGTGGAGGTAATAAGCGTGTTCCCAGACATCCAGGCCCAGGATGGGGGTATTGCCATCCATCAGCGGCGTATCCTGGTTGGGTGTGGAGGAGATAGCCAGGTTGCCTGAACCATTCACATATAACCAGGCCCAGCCAGAGCCGAAACGGGTAGCGGCGGCTTTGGCGAAAGCGGCCTTAAATTCATCGAAACTGCCAAAGGTGTCATTGATAGCGGCGGCTAATTCACCGTCTGGTTCGCCGCCACCATCGGGCGACATGATTTCCCAGAAGAGGTTGTGGTTGGCAAAGCCGCCGCCGTTGTTGCGCACGGCCGTGCGAATGCTTTCCGGCACACTGTCTAAATCGGCCAGAAGCGCTTCAATGCTTTTGTCGGCCAGGTCGGCGTGTCCTTCCAGGGCGGCGTTTAAGTTGTTGGTATAAGCGGCGTGGTGTTTGCCGTGGTGAATTTGCATGGTGCGGGAATCAATATGGGGTTCTAAGGCGTCGTGGGCATAAACAAGGGCGGGTAATTCAAAAGCCATGAGTTTCTCCTTTGTGTTTTTAACAATTGGGTAAACTTGTGATGATGACGGTACTTAACCGTGTAATAGCAATTTTGACCGGCGGATTATTGCTTGCTACCATTCTCCTACAAGTCAGTGACTTCATTCTAGCCACACACCATGCCTTTGTCAACAATGGTAGAACTTGCCGACCTTGTCTGGCGGGTGTAGTTGGTACAGATGTGCGGCATAAATTTTTGAGAGGTAAGTAGGGTTTGGATTATTCTGTTTTTTTTGCTGTTCTGCGGCGTAAACCCCTATTCGTCATTTTGGGCATTGTTGGGTTAATGGGCTGCCAACTGCTAAATCTGGCTGCGCCGGGTGGTGTGGCCGGGGTCAAGCGGGAGGAGGCCATTTTTCTGCGGGGCGGCCAGCCGGATACGATGGACCCGGCGCGGACGCACGGCGGCCCGGACAGCCCGTTGGGGCATGTTTTCAGCGGGCTGGTGGCCCTGGACCCGGCGCTGCAAGTGCAGCCGGAGTTGGCCGCCGGGTGGACTGTCCGTGAGGATGGGTTGGTGTATACTTTTTATTTGCGGCAAAATGCGCTGTTTCATGACGGCCGTTCCCTCACCGCCCACGATGTCATTTTCTCCTGGGAACGGGCCGCCGACCCGGCGACAGGCTCCGATACGGCCGTTACCTATCTAGGCGACATCGCCGGGGTGACGGAAAAATTGGCCGGGCAGGCGGCGCACATCAGCGGCCTGCGGGCGGTGGATGATTACACCCTGGAAGTGACCCTGACCGCGCCGGTGGTCTACTTTTTAGCCAAATTAGCTACCCGGTGGCCTATGTGGTGGATGGGCAAAACGTGGCCCAGGCTGATTGGCAGCACCAACCCAACGGCAGCGGCCCCTTTAAGCTGGTTCGCTGGGAGGACGACACGGTCATCGTTTTGCAACGTTTTGATAATTATTACCTGGAACCAGCCCAAGTGACCCATGTGGTATACCAGTTGGGCGCAGGGCTGCCGCTGGCAATGTATGAAACAGGCGACATTGACCTGGTGGGCATTGGTGGCGCGACGTTGGAGCGGGCGCGGGACCCGAATAATCCGTTGAGCCGGGAATTACGCACGGCCGTATCCCTCTGCACTTCCACCCTGGGATTAAACAATCGTCTGGCCCCGTTCGATGACCCGCGTGTGCGCCAGGCGTTTAATTATGCCCTGGACAAGGAACTGCTTATTGAAACCTTTGCCCACGGCAGCGCCCTGCCAGCCCTGGGGCCGCTGCCGCCTGGAATGCCTGGTTATGGCCGCAGCCAGGTAGTTGGCTACCCCTATGATCCGGCGCGGGCGCGCCAGCTTTTGGTCGAGGCCGGTTATGCAAACATGGACGATTTCCCCACGCTGACGTACTATACATCTGGTTATGGTGACGTGGGTGGTTATGGGACGGCCGTTATCAGCCTATGGCAAGAAACGTTGGGCGTTACCATTGAGCCGGTCGTTCTGGACCCGTTCACCTACTACGATGAGCTGTACGGTGGCAACGTAGGGCATATTTTTGAGAGCGGTTGGTGCGCCGATTACCCAGACCCACAGAATTTTCTGGATGTGTTGTACCACAGCCGGTCGCCGCAGAATATTGGCGGCTTCCATGACCCGACCATAAATGGCTTGCTGGAAGCGGCGCGGGTGGAACCAGATGTAGACGGCCGTTTGCAGCTTTACGCCAACATCGAACGACAGATCGTCGCCGAAGCCCCGGTGGTATTTACAACACACAGCTTGTCGGCCGTGTTGGTGAAACCAGACATACAAAACTACGTTCTTTCGCCTATGGGCGTGCGCCAATGGCATGTCGTGACGAAGAATTGAATTGGAGATTAGGAATTTATGGACAAGCGTACTACGAATATATTACTGGTTGGCATAGCCCTATTGGCGATGGTATTGTTGATGAGTGGCATGTGGTTGGTGTTTCAGGGCATGAGCGCCAGCGCCGAACCGTCGGCCTCCCAACCGGCCCCCACGGCAGTTGCGAACTTGCCTGCTGCGACAACGGCCGTGCAAGAAACGCTGCCCACAGCGCCTGCGCCCACAGCGCTCGCGCCCACCACCCAATCTACATTGGTGGCGCTGCCGCCATCAGCCACCCCACCGCCTACTGTCACCCCCACCGAGACGCCCGTCGTCACCGACACCCCTGTGCCCACCGATACGCCGCCACCCACAGCGACCAACGTGCCGCCGCCAGTGGTGATTGTCCCCACCAATACGCCGGTTCCACCCGCCAATACACCGGTTCCCACGCCTTCTGGCCCGCAGCCAGGCACCGTCAACGGCGTCAGCGCCTCCCATTTTGCCCTGCAAAATCGGGCGCAGCTTTGGGTTAACGGCGACATCTGGTTTGAATTTACGGTGAACAACAGCGGCAACAACAGCGTACCTTATGGCGCGTTGGGCGTCATGCCTCGCCGTAATGGAGCGGATATGCTGCCCTGGTTCCAGCGCAGTTGGGGTGGCAACGACGATGCCCTGAATCCCGGCAATCTGTCTTGGGATGATCGCATTCGCATTCCGGAGGCCGGCAGCTACACGCTGCGCCTGGTGATTTGCTTTGAAGCCGGGGCAACGTGCATGAGCGGTGGCGGAACTTTCCACACTTTGTCTCAAGAGATAGCCGTTACACTGCCGTGAGCCAGTGTTCAGTAGCCAGTGTTCAATATTCAGACTGAACACTGGCTACTGGCTGCTGAATACTGAACACCCCCAACTCTGTGCTCGTCTTCTTCATCGTCTTCATCGCCATTTTCACGCAGGCAGTGACAGGTTTTGGGTTGGCGTTGGTGTCCATGCCCCTGCTGCTGTTGGTGATGGACATTCAGATGGCGTCGCCGCTGGTGGCGCTGGTGGGCATTGTGGCCGAGCTGCTGCTGCTGCTGCATTATCGGGCGAATTTGAACATGCGGGCAGTGGCGCGGCTGATTGTGGCCTCGCTGGTGGGTATTCCGCTAGGGGTCACGCTGCTGCGCCAGGTGGAGGCGGAGGTGATTACGGCCGTTCTTGGCGGCATCATCATCCTCTACAGCCTGTATGCTCTGGTTGGCTTCCGGCTGCCTCAACTGACGCGCCCGATCTGGGCGTATGGCTTTGGTTTCGCCGCCGGGCTGCTGGGTGGGGCTTATAATATCAGCGGCCCGCCAGTCATCATTTATGGCGCCTGCCGCCGTTGGCCCCCGGCCGAGTTTAAGAGCAATTTGCAGGGCTTTTTTGTCGTCAGCAGTTTTACCATCATCATGACCCACGCTTGGGGCGGCAACCTGACGCCGGCGGTTTGGCGCAATTTTTTCATCGCGCTGCCGGCCGTTTTGTTGGCGCTGGTCATCGGGTTTCGGGTGGATACACTGCTCGATCCCGACCGCTTCCGGCGCATTGTGCTGCTGGCGTTGGTGGTGTTGGGGATTGGTTTGATAGTGGGTTAGTGTGATGATGGGCTCCCACCAATTCGTCTGAAGGTTTATCATGTTACGACTCATCAACCAATTTGTTTACCGCCCAGACGCCACCTTTGCCGATCCTGGGTTTACCCCGGCGGATTTGGGCCTGGCATACGAAGATGTGACCCTGACGACGGCCGATAAACTGGCGCTGTGGGCCTGGTATTTTCCGGTGGCAGAACCCCGCTGTGTGCTGTTATATGCGCATGGCAACGCCGGGGACATCCGCGACTGGGCAGCGGCCGTTCCACCATTTTTGGCGTTGGGGTACAGCGTGCTGCTGTTCGATTACCGCGGATATGGGCGCAGCCAGGGACGGCCGTCTGAGGAAGGGCTGTATTTGGACGGCGAAGCAGCCTGGGGTTGGGTGCGCCAGCGGGCCGCTGAGGCGGGTTTACCGGCGGTCATGTTGGGCAAATCGCTGGGTACGGCCGTAACCATCCACGCAGCCAGCCAAAACCCACCCACCGCCCTCATCCTGGACAGCCCCTTTGCTTCCATGCAAGAAATCGCCATGTCCATTACTCCCTGGCTGCCCGACGCCATGCTGCCGCCGTTGTACGAATCGGAAAAACGCGCTCCCCAGGTGATGTGCCCGACGCTGATCGTTCATGGAGACGCCGATACCCTCGTGCCGTTGGCCCATGCCCAACGCATTTATGCTGCCCTCGGCGCGTCAGACAAAGGGATGCGCATCATTGCCGGGGCCGGCCACAACGACCTCTCCAGTTTTCCCGAATATCACCAGGCTGTTGCTGAATTTCTGGCGCGCTGCCTGGCCGACAGCTAATGCGCACGCTTACTGAACACCAAAAACTGAACAGTGAGCCAGGGCATCCAATAGGGCCTGGGTATCGGCGGGGGTGTTATAGCCTTGGATGGAGACGCGGATGAAGGCACGGCCGTTCCATTCCACCAACGGAACCTCTATGCGATATTCCTGGTACAGCCGCGCCTTCAACGCTTTCAGGTCGGCGCCGGGCGGCAGCGGGATGGCGGCCATCTGGTGATAAAAGCCGCCGCCATCCGGGTAGATGGACGGCAGCCCTGTTCGTATACCAATCTGGCGCATGGTCTCTTGCAGCAAGTCGTGACATTGTTGACGCACGGCCGTCCAGTTGTATGCCGCCTGAAAGGCAATGGCCTCCGGCACTGCCAGATACGCCGACAGGTCGTTGGTTCCCAACCATTGTTGAAAATCCAGAAAATCAGAGCCAAAGCGCAGCGTGCGCTCCTCGCCCCAGCCCCAGCCGACAACTAGCGGTTCCAACAAAGCCTGCCGGTCGGCGCGGGCGTACAAAAAGGCCGCGCCTTTGGGACTGCACAGCCACTTGTGGGCGTTGCCGAAGTAAAAGTCGGCGTCAATGGCGGCTAAATCCAGGTCAATCTGCCCTGGCGCGTGCGCCCCGTCTATTAGCGTTAGAATACCCGCTGCCCGCGCCCGGCGGCAAATCTCGGCCACCGGGAAGCAAAGCGCGGTGGAAGAGGTAATGTGGCTGAGGAAGATGACCCTGGTGTGTGGGGTGACACCCTGCCAGAATTGGTCGGCAACGGCCGTTGCCGACACAACCGGCAGCGAAATCGGCTGCGGCGCGTAAACAAACCCTTGCTTCTGGCTGAGAAAACGCCAGGTATTGTTACACGCGCCATACTCGTGGTCGGTGGTCAGCACCTCATCTCCCGGACCCAGGGGCAGCGACCGGGCGATAACGTTCAGGGCAAAGGTGGCATTGGGCACATACACCAGGTCATCGGCGGCTGCGTGCAAATAATCCGCCAATGCCTGCCGCGCCGCCGCCAGGTGGTGGGGCAGTTCTTCCACCAGAAAATGAACCGGCTGGCGCTCCAGGCGGCGCTGCCACTGCTGGTAAACGTCGAAAACCGGGCGCGGCGTAGCCCCAAAAGAGCCATGATTCAGAAAGATAACGTCAGGATCGAGCAGGAATAATGATTTCAAATCAGACATAGGGCGGATTATAAACATTTGTCCTGTTTTGTGATAAAACTCAGGCACTCACTTACCCTGGCTTACGGCTCATTGCCTCTGGTGGGCAGGCAAACCAGACTATTTAGGGTAGCGGTCAATCGCCCTGTATTGACGAAGTTAAGGAATGAAAATTAGATAACATACGGAAGATTGGACAAATCTTCTGAGATTTGTCCAATCTAAACTATTTAAATCTCATTCCTAAAGGTGAAAGTATGATCTACTTTGTTATTCGCGTGCTGGTCAATGCTCTGGCGCTGTCGGTCACTATTATCATTTCCCCTGGCTTAAGTTTGCAGCCTCTTTTGCCCGGCGTAGTCAGAATTAGCGTCACTTACATTCTTATTGGCATGCTGTTTGGCATTATCAACGCCTTTGTTCGCCCATTGGTGCTGCTGCTGACAGCGCGGATGTTGGTGCGCACGATGGGCTTGTTCGCCATTGTCATCAACGCCTTTTTATTCTGGTTATTGGCCTGGATTGCTCCCAGCGCGCTGGTGGTCACCCGACCTAATCTATTGTGGATCGCCATTGGCGGCACGGTGATGGCCCTGGTGGTTATGGTGATGGAGGCCTTCTTCGGCCTGGATAAGCCAGAATTTCGCAGCAAAACGGAAAACCAATTCTATTGGCGTTGGGTGGGACTGCTCTCTTCCGGGCGGCGTAACGCCATCGCCGAAAACCTGCGTGTGGCCCAAATCTCCGACATTATCGGCCGTTATACCAAAGACATCGCCGTAGATATGACGCCGCTGGCCCGCTTCCGCAACTTTATGCAAGAGATACTTTTCCGCGACGTGGACCCGGTGCAGTCGTTGACGCTGCCGGCAAAAGTGCGTTACATGCTGCAAGAATTGGGGCCAACCTTTGTCAAGTTTGGGCAGATCGTTAGCAGCCGCGCCGAGCAGCTCCCGCCAGAATGGAAGCACGAATTGGAACGGCTGCAAAGTAATGTGCCCACCTTTCCCTATGAAATTGCCCGCGAAATCTTTATCAATGAGCTAAAAGACACGCCGGAGAACCTGTTTGCCCACTTCGAGAATGAGCCATTTGCCGCCGCTTCTACGGCCCAGGTTCACCGGGCGACGCTGCATGACGGCACGGCCGTTGTCGTTAAAATCCAGCGCCCTAACATTGATATTACCGTGAAAGCCGACCTGAATGTCATGCGTGATCTGACCAAACGCATTCAAAAACGGCAAGAATGGGCGCAGGCCATTGATCTGCGCAGCCTGGTAGACGAGTTTGCCAACGGCATCCTTTATGAACTGGATTACCGCAACGAAGCGGCCAATATCAGCTTGCTAACCCGCAACATGGCCCAATTCGACGCCATCCACCTGCCGGCCATTTACCCCGACCTCTGCACCAGCAAAGTATTGACGATGGAATTTATGGCTGGGGTTAAAATCAGCAACGTCGAGCGCATCGAAGCGGCCGGCATAGACCGCCACAATCTGGCCCATCAATTTGTCGAGGCCATGACCAAACAGGCGCTCTTTGATGGCTTTTTCCACGCCGACCCCCATCCCGGCAACGTGTTGGTGAACCTGGAAACAGGGCAGATTGGCTTCCTGGACATGGGGCTGATGGGCGAGTTGAACCGCGCCCAACGCATGGCCCTGGCGGATTTGCTGGTCTCTATGGTAGAGATGGATGGCTACAGCATGGGCAAAGCCGCCCTGCGCCTGAGCCGCCCATTGCCCGGCCGCACCATCAGCGAAGCCGAGTTTTTAGAGATGATGGATCGCTTTGGCCAGCGGTTTTTGGGCGATAAGTCGGCCGATATTTCGTTTGTGACCACCGCCCTGCAAGAGGTGCTGCGCCGGGCCGGCCTGCGGTTAGACCCCAACTTTACCCTGGTCTTCAAAACGCTGATGCAGGCCGACGAAATCATCCGCCGCCTGGACCCGGACATTTTGCTGTCTACAGCGGCCGTGCAAAGCAGCCTGGGGTTAGCCCGCGAGCAGTTTAATACCGAAGCCCTGGCAAAAACAGTGCGCACCCAAATCTCGCGCAGTACCCGCGAGGTGATCTACCGCGTACCGTCGCTGGTGGAAGCGACAACAAAATGGTTGGACCAATACGAAAAGGGGCGTCTGAGCGTTCACGTGGACTTGAGCGACGTTTCTAAAGAAGTAACCCGGCTGGATAAAGCCATCAACAAGGGGTTAGACCGGCTGGTGTTGGGGCTGGTATTGACCGGCTGGTTGGTGGGTTCTGCTCTGGCCAGCACGATGGACGCTGGTTTTGGCGATTTTCCGCTGGCGGAACTGGCTTTTTACATGTTCCTGGCCGGAACCGGCGTTAGCGCTTTTGTGGTCTGGCAAACGTTGAAGCGGTTGAATCAGGAAGAAGAAGAAAGTTAGGTCTATTCATCAAGACGTGACTGTAGGTCGTGAAGCAGTTTCCAGAAGGTAGTGTTCTGTTTTGAGTGCATGTTTTCCAGATGGACGCCGACTGAAACGGGTCACTGAATACTGAAAGCTGCTGTTCGCTGGTTGGTTGGCTCATGATGAGGTGGGAATAACGATAATGGCTAATTTTCTTTTGCAAGCGGGGTTGACACTTTTTGGACTGGTGTGTGGTGGTTATGTCTTGTTGGCCGGGCGGCGGATGCCCTGGGTTTCATTGGGGATTATTGGCCTGGTTACGTCGGCCAATGTGTTGGCTTCGTTGGTCGCTTCACTGGATTCGGGCTTTGATCTGTTGTACCAGGGCGAGTGGTTGATGCTGTTTACCGCTGTGGCGATAGGCGCGTTGGGCTTTTACGTGGGGCGTCTGCGGCCTGATTTGGCGGTGACGATTATTGGCATGGCGGCTGGCGTGGATATTGCCCTCTGGTTTGAGGCCATTAACCGCTATCTTTCTACAGAACTGATCCAGGCAGAGGCAGAAACGGCCGTTTTCTTCAACCTCCCCCTTATGCTCCTGGGCGCTTTGCTGGGCTGGTGGTTTATCCGCCGCTTCCGCGACGAGGGGCTGATTGTGATTACGGTAATCATGGGCGTGGAAATCCTCTCGTTGGCGCTCAGGCTAAACACCAGCAGCAGTTTTACGGCCGTTCTGGTTCTCAGCCTGGCGTTGGTTGGCGTCGTGGTGCAATATGCCCATTACTTGCGCGGCCTAAAAGCGGACGCTTCTCTGGAGCCGACCGCCGCCCCTGCTTTGCCAGAACTATTAGCGCCGTATGATTGGAACGGCCGTTAAACTACCTTTTGGCAATCACGTAACATCTCAATAAATCGGGGGAGTCTACGAGAGGTTTGTCGCTGCCGCATGGTCGTCTTTAGCCCCGTTTACGGGGCGTCGTTTTTTAGCCTGGAGCTTTAGCTCCAGGCGCAGCGGACCACCGGCGACGACCAGCGCTAAAGCGCCGGTCTACAAAACAACGCCAGGTAAACCCGGCTTTTACCTCTTTGCTACCGATTACCCCAAGATATTGAGAAGATACTGGCAATCACCATAAAACCCGACGGGACAAAAAGAGCTGTCGGGTTTTTCTTTGCGCTTATCCCGTTTCCGCAACACCTGTGCTATAATTTCTCGTCGTTAGATAATTATCGAATAGCAATTACCTGATCAACCAATGACCAACCGTGAATTCCGCCTGGAAAATGAATATCAATACAACCGCCAGGGACCGGTGCGGTGGATACTATCACATTTGTGGCGCTACCCCTGGCTGTCAGTGGCGGTGACGGTGACAGCCATCGTCAATAATTTCGCCTACAGTTACATCCAGGTCTTCATCGGGCGCGGGTTTGACGTGATTACCAACCCTGTCTGGGACATTCGCGCCCTGGCGGTTGTCGCCGTTGGCGCGTTTTTGGCCGCCGCCGCGCAGGGGCTTTTTGGCCTGGGGCGCAACTACGCCAACGAAATCATCGCCCAACGGCTGGAGCGGGACAGCCGCGATGAGTTGTACGCCAGTTTGTTGGGGAAGGACCAGACTTTTCACGGCCGTCAACGCATCGGCGACATCATGGCCCGCGCCACCAACGACGTGCGCACCCTCAACATCATGTTCAGCCCTGGCGTCATGCTCATCGTGGATGGTTTCATGGGCATCGTCGCCCCTATCATCCTCATTGCCCAACTCAACACCCAACTGCTCATCATCCCCCTCCTTTACCTGCTGCTGTTCGCCATCACCCTGACCGATTTTGCCCGGCGGCTCAACCCCGTCAGCCAGGCCATGCGCGATCAGTTCGGCGTGATGAACGCCGGGCTGGCCGAATCTGTCAGCGGCATCGAAGTGGTGAAGGGCAACGCCCAGGAAATCGAAGAGCTGCGCAAATTCACTACCAGCGCCGCCCGCTACAAAGAGTATTTTGTCAAACAGGGCATCATCCAGGCGTGGTATTTGCCGCTGCTGATTCTAAGCGTCTGTCTGGCGGGCGGTTTTTTGCAGGGAATGTGGCTGTGGCGCGCCGGCGTGTTGACTCTGGGGGAAGTGGTGACGTTTATGGGGCTCTTTGGCGTGCTGCGCTTTCCCACCTTCGTCTCCATTTTTTCCTTCAATCTGGTGCAGTTGGGCATCGCCAGCGCCCGCCGCATTCTGGAAATTCTAAACGCGGAAACGGAACTGGACGAAAACGCAGCCGGCGTCAGCCAACCAATGCGCGGCGATGTGGTGTTCGAGAACGTCAGCTTTGGCTATAACGGCAGCCCGGTGCTGGACAATATCAGCTTCACGGCCAAAGCAGGGCAGACGGTCGCCATCGTCGGGCAAACCGGCTCCGGCAAAACGACCCTGACGCGCCTGATCAACCGGATTTTTGATGCGGATAACGGCCGTGTCCTGGTAGACGGCTTGTCGGTGGAAAATTGGAACCTGGAATCGCTGCGTTCACAAATCTCCACCATCGAGCAAGACGTTTTCCTCTTCTCGCGCACGTTGGCGGAGAACATCGCCTTTGGCTGCCCGGACGCCCATCAGACCGACATTGAGCGCGCCGCCCACGAGGCCCAGGCCCACGACTTCATCACCAGTTTCAGCGAAGGCTACTACACCGAAGTGGGCGAACGGGGCGTCACGCTGTCCGGCGGGCAGCGGCAGCGCATCGCCATCGCCCGCGCTTTCCTCACCGATCCGCGCATCCTCATCCTGGACGATTCGACCAGCGCCATAGACAGCGCCACCGAAGATCAGATTCAGCGGGCGATGAAGCGCATCAGCCGCGAGCGCACGACCTTTCTCATCACCCATCGCCTCAGCCAGATTCGCTGGGCGGACCATATTTTGGTGCTGAATAACGGCCGTCTCGTAGACCAGGGCACGCACGAAGAGCTGCTAGAACGCAGCGAAGCGTATGGGCGCATCTTTGCGCGGTATGATTAGCTTTCAATCGTCAACCGTATTCCGTGAGCCGTGTTCCGTAATCGGAACACGGCTCGGAATACGGAACACGGAACACGAAACATGGGCTTTATCCTAGACGGACTCGACACAGAAGACTACGACCGGCAGTATACTGACCGAGAACTGCTGGCGCGTATTGTCAGCTACTTTAAACCCTACACCCGCGAGATGATGTTGGTGGCGGTGATGATTACCCTCAACTCCCTGGCGGGCACGGGCAGCCCCATCCTCATCGCCCGCGGCATAGACCTGTTGGCGACCAATTCCACCACCCAGGCGATGCTGCTGCTTTCCGGCGGCGTGCTGCTGCTGGGCGTGGCCGCCTGGGTGTTCAACTTCATCCACCAATACTTCGCCGCCAAAGTGGTGGGCGAGGTGGTGCTGCAACTGCGCCGCGATGTCTTCGAGGCCACCGTGCAGCACGACATGTCCTTCTTCGACGAGCATCCGTCCGGCAAAATCGTCAGCCGCATCACCTCCGATACGCAAGATTTCGCGGCCACCGTCACCCTGACGATGAGTTTGCTCAGCCAGATGCTGCTCATCATCATCATGGTCGGCTGGCTGTTCAGCATCAACGTCTGGCTGACGCTGCTGCTCATCGGCATGTCGCCGTTGGCGGTAGCCATCGCCCTCAGCTTCCGGCGCATTGCCCGCCGCGTGACGCAAAATGCCCGCCGCGTCACGGCGACCATCAACGCCCAAATTCAGGAATCGGTCAGCGGCATCACCGTCGCCAAGAGCTTCCGCCAGGAGACGGCCATCTACGACACCTTCAACGAGAACAACAAGTTGGGTTACAAAACGGGCGTGCAGCGCGGCCTGACGCTGGTCTCCATTTTTCCGATCATGGGTCTGGCGTCGGGGTTGGGCACGGGGATGCTGATTTTTGCTGGTGGATTGGCGACGCGCCCCGATTCGGCGCTGGCCGGGGTGACCGGCGGTATTTCGGCCGGCGAGTGGTTTTTATTCATGCAGGCGGTGGGCTATTTCTGGTGGCCGATGATGGGCGTGGCTTCGTTTTGGAGCCAGTTTCAGGATGGATTGTCGGCGGCCGAGCGCACTTTTGCCTTAATTGACGCCGAGGCGAAGGTGGTGCAAACGGCCGTTATCCCCATCCCCCGCCTCCAGGGCCACATCCAATTCGATCACGTCGCCTTCCGCTACACCGACAAAGAAGTCGTGCTGCCCGATTTCTCGCTGGACATCACCGCCGGCGAAATCATCGCCCTGGTGGGCCACACCGGCGCGGGCAAGAGCAGCATCGCCAAACTCATCACCCGTTTCTACGAATTCCAGGGCGGGCAAATTTTGGTAGACGGCCGTGACATCCGCACCCTGGACCTGAGCCAATACCGGCAGCAAATTGGCCTGGTCCCGCAAGAACCGTTCTTGTTCGATGGTTCTGTGCGCGACAACATCCGCTATGGCTTACCACAGGCCACCGACGACCGCGTGGCGTGGGCCGCCGCCCAAATTGACAACGGCGACTGGCTCAAGGCGCTGCCACACGGCCTGGACACCGACGTGGGTGAACGAGGCAGCAGCCTTTCGATGGGGCAGCGGCAGTTGGTGGCCCTGGCGCGGGTCATCCTGAAAGACCCGGCCATTTTCATTCTCGACGAGGCGACAGCCAGCGTGGACCCATTCACCGAAGCGCAGATTCAGGAAGGGTTGGATATGATCATGGCGCAGCGCACGGCCGTTGTCATTGCCCACCGCCTGTCTACCGTGAAAAACGCCGACCGGATTATTGTGATGGCAAACGGCCGTATCCTCGAAGAAGGCGACCACGAAACGCTGCTGGCCCACAGCGGCCATTATGCCGACCTGTACAACACCTACTTCCGTCACCAAAGCCTGGCTTACATTGAGAGTGGTATTCTGGAACTGGTAGAACAAGCCTGACGGCCGTAAACCGAGGCCCGTATCCCGTTTTCTGTTGGTATTTGCCATATCTAGCGCCCAGGGGTCACGGGACACGGGTTACGGATTACCGAATGCGGATACTAGACGTAATTGAGAACTTGCCATAGGGAAGTGATGCGGTCAACGTTGGGGGGTAGAACGGCCGTTTGCCCGTTCTCCTTGCCCTGCCTATCGAGCCACAACCCTAAACCAAAGCCCCCTTTTTCTACTGCGCCCAACGCATCCACCGACAAATGATCACCCACAAAAATACAGGCAGCGGCCGTTGCTTGCGCGCGGGCCATCGCCTGATGAAAGATTGTCCCGGCCGGTTTATGAACCCCCATCTCCTGGCTGATGATGATTAGATGGGGGTCTACAGCTTCGCCAACAATCCTCTCTATGACCGGGCGGATCAGGCGTGAATGATTGGAAATAACGCCCAACTTTACCCCTTTTGTTCGTAATGTTTGCAGCACCGGTCTCGTCTCCTCATATGGCAGTTGGGGCAAAAAGGCGTAAGCGTTGTACAGGTGGACGGCCCGTTCCCAATCCCGATCACGATGACTCAGACGCGCCAGGATGTCTTGATAGTACCGGGCGATTTCCCGTTGTGTTTGCTGGTTCTGGGGGCGTTTAATTTTGCCCGCCTGCACATCAGCCCGATAACAGCGAACAGCATTTTGCACTTCCCGCAAAGTATATGGCAGCCCCTCCCGCTGAAACAACGCCGTCAGCCGTTCCTCTGGCGAAATGTCGCCCAACACGCGGACCAACGTCAGGTCCCAATCGAAAAAAATACAGGTAAACTGTTTAACACTCATTCTCCGATGTACCCCACAATGATTTTTACCAATACCCCATTTTATTACTGGTAATTGGGAGCATTGTAGGTGGGGGAGACGGCCGTGTCTATGCGCGGCGCGTAAATTTTGCGCGACTGGCTTAAAAATTCACGCTTTTTTTGCGCAAAAGTCCCCGTCGCTCTGAAAGCGACGGGGGACTTTTACATTCTTTAGTCTTCCGAGATGGTGGTTTCTTGGCTGCCGAGGCAAGCGGATCAAGAAGATGGGGTGGCGGTAGGGGTCTCCGTGGGGGTCGGTTCCAGCGTTGGCGTGGCTGTCATTTCGTCTTCAACAGGGGTTGGCGAAGGCGTTGGCGTAGCCCCTGGCGGCGTGTTGGTGCTGGTCGGTGTGGCTGTGGGCGTGGTGGAGGGCGTCGCCGTTTCTGTCGGCGTGGGGGTTTCGGTGGGTGTGCCGGTGGGCGTTGGCGTTGGCTGTTGCAGGGTGAGCAGCACGCGGCTTTCCAGGCTTACCGGATCGTTTTCCGGCGTATAAGGATTGTCTGGCCCGTAAATGGTCACGCGCACGGTCACGGGGCCGCTGAAATCTATCTCGCTGAGGTCCCAGGTTGCCAGCAGGTCGTTGTCCACCTGTTCTGGCCGCCGCTCTTGCACAACACCCCACCCACCCGGATCATGGCTGATGCCCCATTCCACCATATACCCGGCGAAGTTTGGCCCTTTGGCCGTGCCGCGAATTTCCACCAGATTGCCAACTTCACTATTGGCCGATGGTTGGTTGATGCTGACTTGTGGCCGGGGGGTGTTGGCGTCGCAGAGTTGTTCAGGCGGTAGTTTCAACGGCAGGGCAATGTTGCGCTGGGCGGCCCAATTTTGGCCGACGGCCGTTTGTTCCAGCCATTGTTGCGCCAACAGGCGCTCACGGGCGATCACATCGGGACGGCCGTTCACCAAAATGGTGAAGAAGTTGGATTCGACCACCGATTCGGCGCACGCGGCATTGGCGCGTAAATTGGTCCACAGGTCCACAGGCACAACCTGGCTGAAATCGTAGCTGCTGTCTAATGGCGGTTGATCGCCGGCAAACACCTCCACCGCGCGATTGGCGCAGTCAGGGCCGGGGCGCGTGCCGGAATCGGCGCAAATCTCAGCTTCAATGATGCCCGGCGGCCGCACAAAATCTAACGGCTGTTTGTCGGCGTGGTACTGGGTCATGAAGCTGTTCCAGATGGGCGTGGCAAGCTGGTAGCCAGACTGTCCGGGAGCGATAGGCTGGTTGCTGGTGTTGCCCACCCACACGGCCGTTACCACATGCGCCGAATAGCCAATGGTCCAGCCATCACGCACATCGTTGGCCGAACTGCCCGACGTGCCCGTCTTCACCGCCACCCGGTGGCCGGGGATTTGTAGTCGATTGTTGGCCCCAAACTCCTCCAGCCGGGCATTGTTGTCCGACAAGATGTTGCTCATCAAATAGGCGTGTTCGGGCCGCACCACCTGGGCTTCGGCTGACGGCCGTTGCACGTGTTCATACAGAATATTGTTGCGCCCATCTTCAATGCGAACGATGGTGTATGGCGGCAGGTAGCGTCCCTGGTTGGCTAGAGTGGCAAACGCTCCGGCCATTTGCAGCGGCGGGATTTCACCCCCGCCCAAAGCCAGCGACAGGCCATAGTTACGCGGTTGGCCCACCTCGGCGCAGCCTTCGTCACGCAGCGCCGTCAGACCCACTTTTTGCATGTTGGCGATGAAGTTACACACACCATAAAACTCCATCGCCTTCACCGCCGGGATGTTGTAGGAGTTGCCCAACGCCGGCCGCAGCCGCAGCGGCCCATGGAATATATCGTCAAAATTCTTGGGCACATAAGGCGCATTGGCCCCATCGGTAAACTGCGTCTGTACATCCCAAATCAGCGTAGATGGCGTCCAACCCGCTTCCATCGCCGACAAGTAGACCATCGGTTTCAGGCTGGAGCCGGGTTGACGCGGAGCCAGAACCATGTTCACCTGCCCGCTGATGGCCTCGTCATAAAAATCTATACTGCCCACCAGAGCCAACACTTCGCCGGTTTCTGGTTTGATGGCCACCAGGGCGGCGTTGTTGGCCCCGCCAGCCTGAACGCTGGCGCGGTTGGCCGTCATCGTTTGCTGGGCCAGGTCTTGGGCTGCCGGGTCCAGGGTGGTGTAAATGCGCAGCCCACCCCGGTAAATTGATTGCGCGCCCAGCAGCTCTTCTGCCTGCTGCAAGACGGTGAAGGTGAAATGCGGGTAATCAATCTGGGGCGCTCTGGGGCGCAGCTCATAAACGCGAACATTCATTTCGTTCAGCGCGGCCTGGGCCTCTTCTGTGGTCACGTAGTCGTCACTGATCATCAGATTCAGCACCTGCCACTGCCGGCCAACGGCCAGATCAGGCGCGGTGTAGGGGTCCCAGGCGGCCGGGGCCTGGGGCAGCCCGGCCAGCAAAGAGGCTTCGGCCAGGGTGAGATCTTTGGCCGGTTTGTCGAAGTAGGTCTGGGCGGCCGCTTCAATGCCATAGGCCAGATTGCCGTAGTAAATTTCGTTGAGATACAGCTCCAGGATGGTATCTTTTTTGTAGGTACGAGCCAGTTCGGCGGCTAGAATGATCTCGCGGATTTTACGCCGGGCAGTACGCTCGGTGCGTTCGGTTTCATCCAGCAAAACGGCGCGGACAAGCTGTTGGGTGATGGTGCTGGTTCCGGCGATTTGCTCTCCTTCGCGG
Organism: Candidatus Leptovillus gracilis; assembly: GCA_016716065.1. NCBI lineage: Bacteria > Bacillati > Chloroflexota > Ardenticatenia > Promineifilales (SeqCode) > Promineifilaceae (SeqCode) > Candidatus Leptovillus > Candidatus Leptovillus gracilis. The sequence continues at coordinate 17,142 of JADJXA010000020.1, forward strand.
GCGGCCTGGAAGACGGCGCGGGCCAGGCCGATGGGGTCGAAGCCGGGATTGTCGTAAAAACGGGAATCCTCAGTGGCAATGGTGGCCTGGATGAGGTATGGCGAGATTTGGTCCAGGGAAACGCGGGTGCGGTTGCCCATGTTGGGGTCGGCCAGGGAGAAAATTTCACGGCCGTACCTGTCGTAGACGCGGGCTGTTTCAAAGCTGCTGGCGCGCGCTTCTAATTCGGCGACCGATGGCAGGTCGCGGGCGATGCTGGTGTAGCCAATGGCCGCCGCCACGACGCCCAGGATACTGAACAAGAGAATGCCAACCAGACCGATAACCAACACGCGGGCCAAACAGCCATGCCAGTCGCGGCGGCGGCGGGGTTTGGGCGGCGCCGCCGACCGGCCGGGGGTCGGCACAGCGACTTGGGCGGGTGGTGGGGTGGCGCGGCGCGTGGCGGGCGTGGCGGGCGTGGCCGCCGGGGGTTGGTTGGACGGCCGTGTCGTTCCGCGTCGGGGTTGGGTGGTGGGCAGTGGGGTGGGTTGGTCGGCAGACGGCCGTTTCACCGGCCGATACAGGCGCGTCACGGCTTCATCGTCTGGGGTGCGGCCGCCGGGAATAGCCACCCGTGGGCTGACATTGGTGGCGTCGGGGTCGTATTCTAACGGCCGTTCCTGCGGCGGAATCTCCTCTGGCGTCAGCGGCAGCGGAATTGGTTGGCGATGGGCGGGCTGTGTGGGGGCTGGTGCGCCGGTCAGGGTGGCATCATCGCTGTCTGTGCCCAGCGAGATTTGCGGTGGAAAGATTGTTTGTGTCGGCGCGTTATCACGCGCAGGCGGCTCATTTTCTCGCGCCAGTTCGGCCATCAAATCCAACAATGAGATCGTTTCGCTGTGAGGCTGATCATCGCCCGGTTGATCGGTTGGTTTCTTGGCCGGTTGGGGCGGCTGATGAGCCGCTGTATCTTGTTCGTTGGTGTCGTTTGCCATTATCCTTTGCTCTTCACTAACATGACCCAATCTCCACGTTGCACAACTTTATCATCCTGATTTATAACGCTGTACTTCATGGTAATGTTCCCCCCACCCAGGCGGGCAAACGCTTTTGTGTCGGTGATCTCAATTCTGACGTGGATCGTGTCGCCAATAAAAACCGGCAAACTAAATTTGCAAGACAATTCCCGAAAAGCCAGCACCGTGCCCTCAATAAAGCCCGTCTGCACCGCCAGCCCGGTAGCCACAGACTGCACCAACAAACCATGCGCCACGCGCTGCCCAAATGATTCCTGAGCCGCATAAACCGCGTCGGTGTGGATACGGTTGAAATCGCCGGACAATCCGGCGAAATTCACGATGTCGGTTTCGCTGATGGTGCGCCCGGCGGTCAGCAAAATCTGGCCGATCTCAAACCCTTCAAAGTAAAGTCCACGAGGGTGGTAAGCAGGTTTGGTCATGGTTAAAAACTCCGTGTTCCGTAAGCCGTATTCCGTTCACGGCTTGCGGCTTACGACTAACGGCTAACGGACCACGCTCTTACTCCGCGGCGGCGAGCCTTTCCGCTTCTTCGGCGACAGAGAGTCTATCAATAAAGGGGTCCAGGTCGCCAGACATAACGGCCGTCAGGTTGTAACTGGAATAGCCGATACGATGGTCCGTCACCCGGCTCTGCGGGTAATTATAAGTGCGAATCTTTTCGCTGCGATCCCCAGACCCCACCTGCGATTTGCGGTCGGCGGCGACCGAAGCATTTTGCTTCGATTCTTCTATCTCTTGCAGGCGGGCCTGGATAATGGCCATGCCAAGCTGCTTGTTTTGCAGCAGGCTGCGCTCCGACTGGATTTTGACGGCGATGCCCGAAGGTTTGTGGACGATGCGCGCCGCTGTGGCGTTTTTCTGCATGTGCTGGCCGCCTGGGCCGGAGGAAAAAGTGGAGGTAATCTCCAGGTCCCGTTCGTCCAGGGTGATTTCCACATCTTCTACCTCTGGCATCACGGCGACGGTGGCGGCGCTGGTGTGGATGCGCCCTTGCGATTCGGTGGCCGGGACGCGCTGCACCCGGTGGACGCCGCTCTCATATTTCAGCCGCGAATACGCGCCCTTGCCCCGGACGCCGACGACAACCTCTTTGTAGCCGCCAACGCCGGTGCTGTTTTCATCCAAGATTTGCGTCTTCCAGCCGCGCGATTCAGCGTAGCGGGTATACATGCGCAGCAAATCGCCGGCAAAAATGCCGGCCTCGTCGCCGCCTGTGCCGGCGCGGATTTCGATGAAAACGTTTTTGTCGTCGCGGGCGTCTTTGGGAACCAGCAGACGGCGCATTTCTGCTTCCAGGGCCGCCTGCGCTTCCAGCAGTTGTTCGATTTCGGCCTCGGCCAGGGCTTTCATCTCTGGGTCGTTTTCCATTTCCAGCATTTCACGCGCGCCAACCAACTCTTCGCTTTTGGTCTGATGTTGGCGATAGGCTTCCACCAGCGGCTGTAGGTCGGAGCGTTCTTGTGCCAGGTCGTTAACGCGGTTGTAGTCGGAGACGATGGCCGGGTCGGACATCTGCATTTCGATTTCGTCGTAGCGGGCGACGACTTTGGCGATTTTATCGAGCATAAAACGATTTGATCCTGTGTTGAATAGGTTTGTTAGAATGTTGGTTGTTTGGTTGGATTGTAAGTAGGTGGCGGGAGTTGGTCAAGAACGGTGGGAGTAAGAACCTGGCCGGGTGGCTCAGACCGGCCAGGTTTTCAGGTTAGCTTAAGGTTCGGTGTACCAGGCCAGTCCCAGGGCGGCCGGGCCAGTGTGGGTTCCGATCACCGGGCTGATTTCGACGATGTTAAGGCTGGCCGGTTTGATACGTTCTCGTATCTGGGCGGCCAGGGATTCCGCTTCGGCGGGGACGGCCGCGTTGAGAATGGTGACGTGGGTGGCGCGGGCGCCTTGCACGCTTTCGGCGGCGATTTCTATCAGGCGCTGCACGGCTTTGCTTTTGGTGCGCACTTTGTCCAGGGGTTCGATACGGCCGTCTTCCAATTGCAGCAGTGGTTTAATAGACAGCATGGAACCAAACAAACGCTGCGCGCCGCCAATACGGCCGCCACGATGCAGGTATTCCAGCGTATCCACCACAAACACCAGGCGCAGCCGGGGCAAAATTGCGCGCGCGGCAGCGGCGGCCGTTTTGTAGTCCGCGCCCTGGGCCGCGGCTTCGGCGGCCGCCAGAGCCAGATAACCCAGGCCCATGGAGGTAGAGCGCGAGTCCACGATCTCGATGGGGAAGTCGCCCATCAATTCGGCGGCGGCATGGGCGGAGGCGATGGTGCCGCTGAGTTCGGCGGAGATGTGGATGGAGACGATGCTTTCGGCCGTTTGCGCAATCTGGCTGTACAGATCAAAAAACTCGCCGGCCGATGGTTGCGACGTGGTTGGCATATCTTTGGCCTGTGTCAGCCGCGTATAAAACTCGTCGGGTTTAATGTCTACGTTGTCGCGCAGGCTCTCCCCCGCCCAATTGACATGCAAGGGGATGACGTGCAGCTTGTATTTGCTGATCAATTCTTCTGGAATATAAGCTGTGCTGTCCACAACCACAGCTACCTTCGTTTTATTACTCATCAATTTACTCCTGATCCTGTTGATTTGTTTATTGTAACCCATTCGTTGGCAATACGCTTCGCTTCACAGGAATTATGATAAAATAGGCAAAATTTTGCCCCCAAACACAAGATGGAGAAAATAAATTCGCATGAACCGTGAGTATCATCGTTGGTACAGTCCCTCGCTAGAACGGGACATGGAGCTGTTGATTTTTGGGCACGCCGGGGCGCGGGTGCTGATATTCCCTACTTCGATGGGCCGTTATTACGAGTGGGAAGATCGTGGCATGATGAATGTGGTGCGCGATGAATTGGAGTACGGCCGTTTGCAAATCTATTGTGTGGACAGCGTGGACGCCGAAAGCTGGTACGCTCGCTGGAAACACCCCGGCGCGCGCGTCTGGCGGCATATGCAGTACGAGCAGTATTTGCTGCGCGAAGTGCTGCCCCTGAGCCAACAGAAAAACCCCAATCCATTTCTCATCACCGTGGGGGCCAGCTTTGGCGCTTACCACGCCGTTAACTTTGCCCTGCGCTACCCGCACCTCGTCGGGCGGGCCATTGGCATGAGCGGCATCTACGACATTTCGCGCTGGCTGGATGGCTACCACGACGAAAATGTCTATTTCCAGAATCCGGTGGAATACATCGGCAATGAAAACGACCCCGGACGCATTCGGGCGCTGCGAAACGTGGACGTAGTCCTGGCGGTAGGTAACGGCGACAGTTTGTATGGCAACAACACCTATTTTTCTGGCCTGTTGTGGCGGCAGGGCATTGGCAACGCCTTGCGCGTATGGGATGGCTGGTCGCATGATTGGCCGTATTGGATGCAGATGCTGCAGATGTATATCAGCGGGCATGATTAGGGAGGTAAGCCGTGAACCGTGATCGGAACACGGAACACGGAACACGGAACACGATAAAAGGAGGCAGTGATATGACGTTAAAAGTTGGTTTGATGGTGGGGCGGGAGTGGTCGTTTCCGCCGGCGTTTATAGATGAGGTGAACGGCCGTAACAGTGGCGTCGTGGCGGAATTTGTGAAACTAGGCGGCACACGTATGGCTGAGCCAGCCGAATACGCCGTCATCGTGGACCGCATTTCCCATGAAGTGCCCTATTACCGCTCCTTTCTGAAGAACGCCGTCTTGCAGGGTACGGCCGTCGTCAACAACCCGTTCATGTGGACGGCCGACGATAAATTTTTCGAGGCGTCCCTGGCGACCAAACTGGGCGTCGCCAGCCCCAAAACAGTGGTCCTGCCTAACAAAGAATACGTGCCCGGCATTAACCACGACGAAAGCCTGCGCAACCTTATCTTTCCCCTGGATTGGCAGGCGTTGGTGGACTATGTGGGGCTGCCCTGTGTGCTAAAAGACGCCCACGGCGGCGGCTGGAAAGAGGTCTACATCTGTCGTACCATGGAAGACCTTTGGCGCGCTTATGACCAATCCGGCCTGTTGACCATGGTGCTGCAAGAATTTATCGAATGGGACCATTACGTGCGCTGTATGTGCCTGGGGCAAGAATACGTGCTGCCGATGAAATATGACCCCAAAGCGCGTCAATACCACGTGGACCATGCCCACCTGAACCCAGAATTGGGCCAGCGGGTGGTGGGCGATGCCCTGAAATTGGTACGGGCGTTGGGCTACGACATGAACACAGTGGAATTTGCCATCCGCGATGGCGTGCCTTACGCCATTGACTTTATGAATCCCGCCCCGGACATGGATGTGAACTCGCTAACGCCCCATTACTTCTCCTGGTGCGTCAACCACATGGCCGACATGGTAATTGACCTGGCAAAAAATCCGCGCCCGCAAGTGACCGAGACGCGCTGGAGCAGCTTGTTTTAACGGCGGGTAACGTTCACCACGGAGGGCACGGAGGTTGAGCCTGTCAACCTTCCGTGTTTGCCGTGTCTCCCCGGTGCAATCAATAAGCGGCGGAAACTATCACTTACTCACCCCGCTCATCTTCGGAGGAAACCATGGCCCTGACAGAGGCAATTAAAACGTACCACAATTTGCTCACCGATGACCTGGCGGCCGAATCGCAGGGGCAGTTAGACGCTCAGTTGCAGCGGCGGGGGCTGTATTTTGGCACACGGCCGTTATGCACCGTATTGCGCCCTCGCTTCCTCACCCCCGACCAGTTCACCTTTTTGCGCCGGGCGATACGGCCGCTGCTGCGCGGCTTCGATAAAATCTCCCGACGCGCCATCGAAGACGACGCCTTTCGCCAGCAGTTTGGCCTGTACGACTGGGAAGAAGAGCTGGTGCAGATAAACCCTGGTTACAGCAGCCACACCCCCCTCACCCGCCTGGACGCCTTTTATGTCACTGAAAACAGCGAACTGCGCTTCACCGAATACAACGCCGAAGTGCCGGCCGCCTCGGCCTACAACGACGTGCTGAACGCGGTATTTTATGGCCTGCCGGTGATGGGCGCGTTTATGAAGGAGTACGTGGCTCGCCCACTGCCCACCCGTCACAGTGTCATGCACGTTTTGCTGGATATGTACAAGGAATGGGGCGGCCAGGAACGGCCGCGCATTGCCATTTTGGACTGGGTAGATGTGCCCACCCGCAGCGAATTTGAACTGTTTACCCAATATTTTGCCAGCCAGGGGTACGAAAGCCGGATCATAGATCCCCGTGAGACAGAGTATAAAAACGGCCGTCTCATGGCCGGCGATTTCCACATCAACGTCATCTACAAGCGCGTCCTTATTACCGAACTCATCGAACGCTGCGGCGTGGATTCGCCCGTCGTCCATGCCGTGCGCGATGGCGCAGTGTGTATGGTCAACCCGTTCCGCTGCAAAATGCTCTACAAAAAGCTTAGTCTGGCTGTCCTCAGCGATGAACAAAACGCGGGCATGTTTAGTGAAGAGGAACTGCGGGCCATTAAATCCCACATTCCCTGGACGCGCCGGGTGGAAGAGCGCCACACCACCTACGGCGGCCTGCCCGTAGACCTGGTTCCTTTCATCCACAAATATCAGGAGCAGCTTGTGCTGAAGCCCAACGACGATTATGGCGGGCGCGGCATCACTCTGGGCTGGCAAACCAATAAAAGTGGCTGGGAAAAAGCGGTGCAAGAAGCGCTGGAAACGCCCCACATCGTCCAGGAGCGCGTGGTCATCCCCGAAGAACCATACCCCAGCTTTGTCAACGACGAGCTGAAAATCTACAACCGCATGTTGGACACGGCCCCCTTTATTTTTTACGGCAATTACGTGGATGGCTGCCTGACCCGGCTTTCCACCGACCCGCTGCTGAACGTCTCGGCCGGCGGCGGCTCCACCGTGCCGACGTTTGTGGTGGAAAAGCGGTAGTTGGTGGCATGGGTCATGGCCCATGGCCCATGACGATCCCCGCCTATGCCCCTGGCAGTTTTTCTAACGGCCGTTTTGTCTGCCCTGTTGGCCGGATTTATCTGGTGGGCGGGGCGGCGGCAGGCGCGGCTGCTGGCGACCATCGAGGTGGTCACGGCCGCCGATTTTGCTTCGCGGCATCTGGGCAATAAACGGCCGTTACACATCTTCCTGCCACCCCACTACC
>JADJXA010000021.1 GCA_016716065.1 Candidatus Leptovillus gracilis
CTGCAAAGCAAACAGGCTGATCAGGTGATAAATCACATTTCCTGGCGGCTCGCTCAGGAGTTGAATTAATTGTTGCGTTAATGACATCAGAAATAATCTTTTGCAGCTATCTGCCGGCGCCAACTGACCAGCTTAAATTATAGCATACCCGAACTTTATGACGACAGGCGTTAAAACGGGGTGAGTTTTGTCTGGGGTTGGCCGCCGCGAATTTCTCATCCCGTTCTGGCGTGCGGCAAGACCCCGCGCCTACGAAGCTCCGTCAATCCCCTTGACGCCACCCCTCAAACCCGTTTAAGATGGCACAATACCCGGCACGAAAGATTGTGATTCTGGCTTGTCCATGTTAGGAGGTCTCCCGATGAATATAGGTGAAGCGCAAGTGGCTGCTGTGCTGGCCGTGCCTCTTTTTGACGAGTTCTTCAAGGCGTTTTATCGGATCGGTATTATCCCGGCCGTTTCTAGCAGCGACCGGCCGACGCCTTTGGGCGTGCGCAATGTAACGGTGCGTTTGCAGCCGCCTTCTTTTGAATTGGGTGGTCCAGCCGCCGACCTTCGTTCGCTGCTGCACCTAGTGGGCGATGTGGAACTACGGCCGGCCGGGATTAGCACGGGTCCGGCCGCGGGGACTTTCCCGTTGGATAGCTGGGCGCGGTTAACCTTTGTGCTGGCGGCGCGGCCCGACAACACGCCGGTAGTCCGGCTGGTATATGGCGGCGTGGATCAGCCCCCGGCTTTTCCATTGACAGAGGCCATGATTGACGATTTTTTCACTTCGGCGGAAACGCAGGCGGTGTTGGACAGTGTGGAATTGGACATTGTAACCCCCATGGTAGACAGCCTGGAAACCAACCTGTTCCCCGATGATCCCCCGGCCCGCGATAGCTGGGCGGTGGCTTTGCGTTTGCGCCGCGCCGCCGATATCACGCGCGTAGACAGCCTGGCGGTTCAGGTGGCCCTGCCGGGCGACGCGCCTGACGGCGGCGACGTGAGCAGCCTTTTGCCGTCGCTGACCGAGTTTGGCATTATCTACAGCCGTCGGCTGCTCAACGCTGTGTTGGCCGCCCAGGCGGCCGCTTTGGTGAACACCGAGATAAACGGCGCGACGATCACCGATCTTTCTTTGCTGATGCAGGGAGATGTATTGCAGGTAAACGGCCGTGCGGAACAAGATACGGCCGTCGTCACTTTTATCGGTCCGGTGCGGATGCGCCTGCTGCGCGGCACAACCCAATTTGCCGCAGACAGCAGCCAGATTGTGGTGAATGTGGACCTGCCCTGGTGGATTGACTTGCTGCTTTTTTTGTCCCAGCCGGTGGGCGGTTTGTTCACTTTCGGCCTGGGACCGCTGCTGGGCATGGTGCTGCTTGCCAGCCAGGGAACCAGCCTGGGCGAAGTAGAAACGGAATTGGCCGCCGCGCCATTTCGGGTGCGCGGCGCGATTACCGCCGCCCTCGGCGATGGTCTGGCAGCTTTGGCCGAAGGGCTGGCGCTGAATGCCGGCGTGGGCGAAGTGCGCCCCGATTCTACGCCAGACCAAAGCCTGGTGGAAGATGGGCACATTGCCGTTTTTGCTCAGGTGTTTGTCAACCCCCTTACCGCCGATATTGTGGATGGGCTTTATTTCCGCCGGCAGCGACGGATTGGAGAGTTACAACTTGCCGGCGAACGTTGGTTGGCCGCGCCGGAACTGGCCCGGTTGGTAAAAGCAGAGTTGATTGTGACGCCCGGTTATCACGCCGTTGAACGGACGCTGGCAGATGGTGTGGTGCGGCGCTACATGCGCGCCAATCCCGACCGCGCTTATGACAACAACCTGTTGCAGCGGTTTGGGCCTGGGTAACGGCCGTTCTGTCTGGTACCAGTAACCCGAAGTCCGTATACCGTATTCTGACAGGGTTTGCCAGAGTTAGCGCCTTACGGATTACCGAATACGGATACTAGCAGCCTGTCGGAAAAGTAGAAATGGATACACGGATGACACGGATTGAACGGATTTACACCGATTTTCTGGTGATGTATCCGTAAAAATCCGTCGAATCCGTTCAATCCGTGTACCTGTTTTGAGTTTTCCGACAACCTGCTAGCCGAGAATTTCGGTAACAGCCAGTTCCAGCACGGCCAGCATCTCGTCTATCTGCGCCTGGTTGATGATCAGCGGCGGTCCCAGCATAATCACGTCGCCTGACGCACCATCAGCGCAGCCTTGCGAATAGTAGATCACCAGCCCCAACTCAAAAGCGCGTTCCGCGAGGCGCCAGGCTATTTTCTGTTTGGACGGGAAGGGGGTTTTGGTAGCCCGGTCTTGCACAATCTCCAGCCCCCAGAACAACCCCCGGCCACGAATGTCGCCGATGTGGGTGTGATGGGCGAAGGCATGGTGCAGCCTGGTATTCATGTAAGGTCCCAGGTTGGCCGCATTTTCCACCAACTGTTCATTCTGCAAAATGCGCAGTGTGGCCAACCCGGCGGCCGCGCCCACAGCGTGGTGGCTAAATGTGCCGCCGTGATTGAAATCGCCGAGGGTATGGAAAATCTGGTCCACGTCACGGCCGTGCGCCGCCACAAAGCCCAACGGGAAATAACCCGAAGCCGTGCCTTTGGAAGTGATCAGAATGTCCGGCTGCGTGTCCCAATGGTCCAGCGCCCACCACTTGCCGGTGCGCCCCATGCCCACCAACACCTCGTCGGCGATCAGCAGCACGCCATAACGGTCGCAAATCTGGCGGATGCGCGGCCAATAAGTATCCGGCGGTACGACGGCCCCCAGGCTGGCGCCGCTGATTGGTTCGGCGATGAAGGCCGAGACGTTTTCCGGGCCGTAGGCCAGAATGGATTCTTCCAGCCGCCCGGCCAACTCCACACCAGTGGCCGGGAAGCGGTAGGGGTAAGGGTGGCGAATGTGAGGCATGTTTTGCATCATGCCCAGGTAGGGGTTGCGAAAGCCAGGCCGACCGCTGACGCTGAGCGCGCCCAAACTCATGCCATGATAGCTGAGTGAGCGGCAGATGACGATATAGCGGCTGGTTTCACCGCGGGCCATCTGAATCTGGCGCGCCAATTTCATAGCCCCTTCCACTACTTCGGAGCCGCTGCTGAGGTAGAAGAAGCGCGGCTTGTCCAGCGGCACAATTTCAGCCAGGGCATCGGAGTAGGTTTCGATGGCTTCGCTGGTGAACATGGTGGCGTGGACGTAGGCGGCGGACTGGGCTTGTTGGCGCATGGCTTCGACAATTTCAGTACGGCCGTGTCCCACGTTCACCACCAGCGGCCCGCCGGAACCATCAATATAGCGCTTGCCTTCTACATCATACAAATAAATGCCCTCCCCATGAGAAATTTTGGGTCGGGCGTAATCCATCTTGCGGTAAAACACGTGGCCCTGTGGGTGGGCGTATCGCGTAGTCATTGTGGTGAAATCCTTTTTGGTTTTTGGGTGTGCGGGCGTCCTGCGCTCCCAGGTTAGCGGTACATGCCTTCCGGGTCTAACTGCTGCCGGATGATGTCCAATTCGATGGGTTGGGGCGGCACGATTTGCTTCAGGTTGGGCGAGACGCGCAGCGGCCAGGCGATGTCCGCCTGGATGCTTTCCACCGTTTCCCCTGACGCGACTTCAATCAGGGTCATCTCGTGGTCGGGGTTGGCAAAATCAAACAACGCCCGGTCGGTGATGACCAGTGTGGGGCCTTCGCCGGGCAGCCCGGCGCGCTGCCGGGCGTCGCCGCCATCCAGGTGGCCGGGGCTGGTGACAAAGTCCAGTTTGTCCACAAAGGCGCGCCCTTTCAGGCGCATGATCATCAAGATTTTTTGGGCGTTGATGGCGATTTCGCACGCGCCACCAGAACCGGGCAGACGCACCTTCGGCCTCGCATAATCACCAATAACTGTTGTATTCAAATTACCATAGCGATCAATTTGCGCGCCGCCTAGCAAAGCCACGTCTACCAGCCCACCTTGCAGGTAATACATGAACAAATCGGCCATGCTGACGACGGATTTTGCCCCGCTGACCAGCGTGGGGTCACCGATGGAGAGGGGCAGACGGGCCGGGTTGGCGCCAAAGACGCCGCTTTCGTAAACCAGTTCCATCTCTGGTGAATGGCTGCGCCGGGCCAGGTTGCAGGCGATGTTGGGCAGACCGACGCCGACAAAAACGACGTGGCTGCCCTGCAAAGCGCGGGATGCGTTGATAATCATTAATTCTGAGGGCGTATAGTCCATAAAAGAACCTTCGGTAAATAGTGGTTGGTTAAGTTTCAAATATCCCCTGAGCGTGTTCCAGAAGTCCCGTTCGAGACAAAAAGTTGGTGGGGCAATCAGGTCAGGTCAAAGTAGAATTCTTAGACAGGAATCTTAGACCAACTTCAAAAGTTGTCAACGACAATTAGAAATGCCCATCATTTGGTAGGCTGATGGGCATGGTTTATCTTGGCAGGTGGATGGTGAACAGGCTGCCGGCGTCTGGGGTAGAATGGAGGGTGATACGGCCGTTATGCTCTGCCACAATTTCCCTGGCAATGGTCAGGCCCAGGCCCAGGCCCTGAGGAAAACGGCGGTCGCGCTGGCTGCGGTAAAACGCGGCAAAAATGAGTTCTTGTTCTTCCGCGGGAATACCTGGGCCATTGTCGCCGACTTGCAGCCAGATTTCTGTCTCGGTTTCCCCGGCAGCGATGGTGATACGGCCGCCGCTGGGGGTATATTTAATGGCGTTGCTGACCAGGTTGCCCATCGCCTGCGCCAGCCGGTCGGGGTCGGCGTGCAGCGGCGATAGTTGGTCGGGCAGGTCGCTGCGCCAGACCAATCCCTTTTCCTGGGCGGCCGCCCGCCAGGTGGGCAGCAGGGCGGGCAGCCAATCGGTTAGCTGGATGGTTTGGCGATTGAGGGAGATGTTGCCCAGAATTTGCCCGTGCAGCCCGGCCAGGTCGTCTAGCAGCGGCTCCATGCGGCTGATGGTGTTGTCCATGCCGGCCAGAAATTCCTCGCGCAGGGCCGGGTCATTGCCGGCGCCGTCGCGCAGCACGTTGACGGCCGCTTTAAGCGCCCCCAACGGCCGTCCGATTTCATGCACCAGATTGGCTAACAACCGCTGCCGGGTCTCTTCCAATTCACGCAAACGGTCTGTTAAGAGATTGACAGACTGGGCCAGCTTTTTGGTCTCTCTGGTTCCTGTTTCCGGGACGGGTTCGCTGCGCTGGCCGGTGGCAATATCGGCAACGGCCGTTGTCACCGCGCCAATCGGCCTTTCCAGGCGCAGCGCCAGAATCAGCCCCAGCAGCATACTGGCGGCCAACGCCACCGCCAACACCAGCAGGACAAATTGACTCAGCCGGGTAAAACTGCTGGCAACGCTTTCCAGTTGATCGGACACCTGCACAATGCCCAACACATGCTGGTTCACGTCCACCACCGGCACGTAAATCGTCGCCGACTGTTCGTCGGGGCGGTAAGTCACGGCGACTTGCCGCTGCCCGGCGTTGAGGCTGGGCAGGTCTGGGGTGGGGCGCACCAGCGGGAGGGCGTCGTCGTCGGTGGCTGCCAGGTAATCGCCAGAGGCGGACAACAGCGATACCTGCACATCTAACTGGTCGTCGAATTGGGCCAGGTAAGCCTGGGCCTGCTGCGGGTTGGTCCAGATGTCGGTACGGCCGTTGGTGGTAGCAGCGATTAGCACAGCCTGCCGCGTGAGATTGGCCGACAGGTCTTGCAAAAGGATCTGCGTTTCCAGCAGATAGATCAGGGCTACGCCGATCAGCGGCAGAATCAATAATAGGGGCAGCACATGGCTGAGAATAAACCGACTGCGCATAGACATAGGAAGTTTATTTGGATTGTGGGCGAATGTAAGGCATTAGCTTATAGCCGACGCCGCGCACAGTGACCAGCCGTTTGGGTTCCTGGGGGTTATCTTCTATTTTTTCGCGCAGCCAGCGGACATGCACATAGACAACCTGAGGTTCGCCGCTAAATTCCGCGCCCCAAACCTGATTCAACAGATCGTCCATGGTGACGACGTAACCCGCTTCCAGGGCCAGGGTATGCAAAACGGCAAATTCTTTGGCCGGCAGCGCCAGCATGTTCCCGGCCACCTCAACAGTGTGGGCGGCCGGATTGATGGTCAGGTCGCCGACGGTGATTGGCTCTGGCCGGCTGGGCGGTTCGGCGGCGCTGCCGCTGCGCCGCAAGACGGAACGCACATGGGCCAACAGCACATCGGGGTTGAAAGGTTTGGTGATGTAAGCGTCTGCGCCCAATTCCAACCCCAAAATTGTGTCCAATTCGCGCCGCCGGGCGGTGACAAAAATGACGGGCACGTTGTCCATTTCCAACTGCAAGTGGCGCAGGGCTTCCAGGCCATCCATGCCCGGCAGCCCTACATCCAGCAATACCAGGTCGGGGCGGTCGCGCCGGGCCAGGGCCAGCCCGTCTTCAGCGCTGCCGGCCGTGCTGACGCGATAGCCAGCCTGTTCCAATTTAAAGCCGATGCTGCGGCGCATCAATGTGTCGTCATCTACCACGAGAATGTGTTTGCCCATCATCTCCTGTCCTGCGCAAGAATGCGGCCATTTTACCAGAATCTTGCCAGATTCGATAGGCAGGGCCGCCTGCTGTGGGGCAGCTTGTGGGCGTGGTGGGTAAAGGGGTAACAAGGTGGCAGGTATTGGTTTGCGCCAATCCTGCCACCCATAGGAAGGGGAACAGTCAACAATTGATTGTTAACTGCTGACTGACAATAATGTGCCGCTTATCACCGGATCGCGGCCGCAGAGGAAGGGGGTGTCTATCTTCACTTCGATGACCAATTCCTGCCCATTGGCCGATAAGTCGCCGGTGGCGCGGGCAGTGATGTTCATGCCGCTGACCTCGAACGGGATGTTGGCGGCCAGGCGGCGCGGTTGGCGGTTGGTGGTGGTTCCGCTGGCGGTGGCGCTGGTGGCCGGCACAACGGCCGCGCCGCAGAAACCACCGGCGTTCACTTCTAGCCCTTCGCCGATGACGGCCGTACCCTCAACCACATTGCCGCGCTGGGTCAGCGACAGCGTCAGCGGGGCGCTGCTGCCAAAATCGCCATCAACGATACCCGCAAATGTGCCGGTGAATGGGCGGGAAACGGCCGTGCCCGCGGCAAACGTCGGCGCAGCAGCGGCCAACATAATCAAACCCAGCGCTAACAAGATGCCTGCATACCATTTTTTCATGATGCGTCCTTTTGATTGCTAATGGGGTGGGTACTCAGCCGGTTGCTGAGTACCCACCATCTCCTCACTTCTCTTCCCCGGTGGGTGTTGTGCGCTTGCCGCCCATCACCCACACACAAGAGTAAGCATAATGGAGGAACGGCCGTTTTGCCTTTAACGACAGTTTTTCATTACCTTATGAGGACCTTAAGCGTTCGTACAACGCCCTGGCAGGCCATCGCTGTGCCCCTCTCGCGGCGGCAATCTGGGTTTGGCAGAACCATAGAACGTTATACAATCCCAAACGTCTTCAGACAGCCTGGTGGTAGTGTCCACAAGTCGGTATCCAACGGTGGTGATTGAACGGATAGGACCGATTTTCACAGACAAATCACTCGAAAATCCGTGTCATCCGTGTATCAATTTTTACTTTGCCGACAGACTGCCAGGCCGGCCGTATCTTTGCCGATGGGCAAACCAAGAGGTGTTTCGCAAATGGCCCATCAAATGGTCCATCAAATGGGCCATCAAATGGTCCATCAAACGGATATGAAACCCAATCCCGAACCTTTACCGTTTTTTGTCTATGGCACGCTGCTGCCGGGTCAGCCCAATGCTTATTTGTGGCAAGAGGCTGTCGCCGGGCAGCAAACGGCCGTACTGCCTAACGGCCGTCTCTATGACTTAGGCGCTTTTCCTATGTTGGTGCAAGAGGGTGAGGAATCTGTGCGGGGTGTGCTGCTCCAGATAGAGGCGGAACAGTATCAACAGGTGCTGGACCGTTTGGACGCGCTGGAAGGATATGACCCAACCCGGCCAGACGCTTCGGCTTACCGGCGGGTGAAGTGTCTGGTCACTGGGGCAGACGGCCGTCTCTATACCGCCTGGGTCTATCTGGGGCACACCGCCGCCCAGCCAGATATGAAGCCTATCCCCGGCGGTGACTGGGCCGCCTATGCGGCGGCCACGTTTCCCGACATCGAGCAGTGGTGGCAATCCATCGCGTCTGTCCACGGCCTGCTCAATCCACCCCCTACCGGCGCATAAAAATCATTCACCCCCGACCATCCAAAACTGACCACTGACCACTGACCACTGAACACTGGCCCCACAACTACCGGTATTTCTCCTGCAAAGCCCGTTCCATGCGCCGTTGATCGTCGCGCTTGGCGATGTCTTGCCGTTTGTCCTGCTTTTGTTTGCCCCGCGCCAGGGCGATTTCAATTTTGGCACGGCCGTCTTTCAAATACAGCCGCGTGGGAATCAGTGTTAAACTTTTCTGGGCTATCTGGTCCAGAATTTTGTTGATTTCGCGCCGGTGCAGCAGCAGTTTGCGCGGCCGTACCGGGTCATGGTTTTCCCGTGTGCCGTGAACGTAAGGGGCGATGTGAACGTCTACCAGCCACAGTTCCCCTTTGCGCGCCTGCACGTAGCTGTTTTGCAGGTTCACCTGATGGTCGCGGATGGACTTGATTTCTGTGCCGGTTAACACCAGCCCCGCCTCGAATTTGTCCAACAGTTGAAAATCAAACGTCGCCCGTTTGTTTTTGGCTATTACTTTGATGCTGCCCTCTGGTTTTGCCATGTTGGTTAGGCGCTAACAGCGCCACTATCGACAATTAATTGTCATTCTGAGCGGAGTCTGCGGAGCGAAGAATCCCCATTTGTCTGCTGCAAGGGGGGATTCTTCCTCGAAGACTCGTCAGAATGACGCCTTCTTCTGCCAGTGTTGTCTGGCAAAAGACATGGTTAGTTAGTTGGTGTCTGAATTGACAATTAACAATTCTCCCCCGCTACTGCCCGGTCTGCAAATATTCTATCGCCCGTTCCAACTGCGTATCTCCCTCGCCGCCCAGGTCGAAATCATCGGGCGAGGGGATTTCGATGTCCGGGGCGATGCCGGCGTCGCTGATGGAGATATTGGCCGGGGTGTACCAGCGGGCAATGGTCACGCGCAGTTCCGCGCCATTGGACAGGGTATGAAGCTGCTGCACCGACCCCTTGCCAAACGTTGTTTCGCCGATGAGGATGGCGCGATCGTTGTCGCCCAGCGCCCCGGCGACAATTTCCGACGCGCTGGCGCTGCCGGCGTTCACCAGCAGTACCATCGGTATTTCTTCGCCTTCGTCGCCAGGCACGGCCGTAAATGTTTCCGACAAGCCCTTGTTGTTTCGCTCAAACAAAATCACCCCGTCGGCCAAAAACAGGTCAGCGATGCGGATAGATTGGTCCAGGAAACCGCCGGGGTTGTCGCGCAAATCGAAGATGATGCTTTGCGCCCCCTGCGCTGTCAGTTCGTTCAGCGCTTCGCGCACCCGTTGGTTGGCGTTGGCGTTAAACTCCGTCAGGCGAATATAACCAATGTCATCCGTCACCATGCTGGTCTCGATGATGGGAATCTCGAAGCGCGTCCGTGTTACGGTAAATTCCAGCTCCTCATCGCCGCCGCGCAGGATGGTGAGGACCACCACGCTGCCCTGCGGTCCGCGCACCTTCAACAGCACCTCGTCTATGCCCTGCCCGATAATGGATTCGCCATCCACGGCGATGATCAGGTCGCCGGCGCGCAGGCCCACCAGATCGGCCGGTTGGCCGTTGATGGGGCGCACAATTTCAATGAAGCCATCCTCGGTTTCGCGGACAAAAGCGCCAATGCCTTCCACCGAACCACCCATGTCCTGGCGCAGCCGGGCGGCCACCTCTGGCACAACAAAACGGGTGTAGGGGTCATCTAGTGCATTGATGGAACTGCCGATGATGGCGTACAGCAGTTCTTCGTCGTCCGGCAGTTCGCCATCATACTGCTGCCCAATGATGTTCCAGGCTTCGTAAAAAATGTCCAGGTCGAGGTCTTGTACCACTTCGGGCACGGCCGTTTCCGGGGTTGTCTCGGTGGGCTGGGGTGTGGGTGGGTCTGGTTGGGCCACCACCTCGGTCGCTGTTTCCGCCTGGGGGGTGGTGGGTACGGTGGTGGTGGGGATGGGCACGGCCGTTTCTACCACCGTCTCCACCACTGTGACCACCACTTCCACCTGCCGCGTCACTTCGACCAACTCGGTCACTGTTTCGACGGCCGTGTTATTAAACGCGCTGGCCCGGCCCAGGAAGAAACTGGCGGCGCTCATGGTGCTTACCAGACAAACCAGGCCCAGACCGCCCACAATCCATACAATCCACTTTACCGGCGAGGATTTAGAATCATTCATTGTCAACTCTCGTTTTGTAAAAATTCAAGGGCGCGGTTGAGGACCTCATCACGGCCGTTGTCAATCGCTTCCTGAGTAACGACTACAGTAATATCCGGCTGCAACCCCTGCTGATCAATCTGGTGGTGGTTTGGCGTAAACCAGCGCGCCGATGTCACATGCACTGATGAGCCATCGCTAAGGTCATAGACCAACTGCACCGACCCTTTGCCATAGGTCTGGTGGTCGCCGATGAGAGTGGCCCGTTCCCGGTCTTGCAATGCCCCGGCCACAATCTCCGAAGCGCTGGCCGTGCCCGCGTTCACCAGCACTACCAGCGGCGTGTCTGGGGACAGGGTAGTGGTGGTCGCCATATAGGCGCGTTCCCCTTCATCTTTGCTCACCTGGTACAAAATTGGTCCATTCGCCAGGAAATGGTCGGCCACTTCCACGGCGGCGTTCAGCAGCCCGCCGCCGTTGTTACGCAGGTCCAAAATCAGCGTGGTCGCCCCTTGCTCCTGCAAACTGGTGATGGCTTCAGCCACTTCCCGGCTGCTTTCGCCGCTAAAACGGGCCAACCGAATGTAGCCGATGGTGTTGTCGTCGCCCATCAACCGGTAGCTGACCGAGGGGTCCAGAATATCGCCGCGCACAATTTCCAGGTCTACCGGTTCCGTTTCGCCGGGATGGATGACTGTCAGCACGACCACTGTGCCTTTTTCGCCGCGCACCATGTCGCGCACGGCCGTTACCGCCAGGTCCGGCGTAATCTCCAACCCATCCACGGCCAGCAGCACATCCCCCAACAGCATCCCCGCCTTCTCCGCCGGGTTGCCGGGGATGGGTTCCAGAATAATTGGCCCGCCCTCTTCCGGCCGCGACAGCAGTGCGCCAATGCCGCCAAACGTGCCTTGCAGCGATTGGCGCTCCTCGGCCCGAGCTACCGGTTCAATAAACACGGTATACGGGTCTTGTAGATAAGACATGGAGCCGCGAATCGCGTTGTAGGTCAGGTCTCGCGTGGAGGGCATGTCGCCAATGAAGCTCTCTTCGATGCGCTCCCACGCTTCCCAAAAAACGTCAAACTCCTGGCGCTGCCGCACCAGCGTGCCGCCGGTTTGCAGCTCCACAAAATCATTGGTGAAATAACCGGCCACAAAAGCGCTGCCGGCAAGCAGCATTAACATGGCGATGGCTAAGATGTTGCGTGTTTTTTCTGACATAGTACAAAAAAACTGCCCGACATATCATGCACACATTCGGGCAGTTTAGCCTGTATTTTTGATTAAGTCTTTATGTTAAAACTGAAAAAAGATTGTAACACAGGTGTTCTGTAGGGCAATCTACGTTATAATTGTCTTAACCTGACATAACAGGCAGCCGGGGCAAAAACGCCGCTTTGCCCCCACCGGTTGGCCTGGCGTGTGAGGACTCGTCATCCGGTATGCGCCATAAGGCGCACGGATTACGGATGACGGGTAACGGACACCCGTCTACGTAAACCAGGGAATTCGTTCCCGCTAAATGATACCCTTCACCATGAGACACTTTTGGCGCATTGGCGTGCTGGTTACCCTTTTAGCCTGTCTTGTGCTGCCAGGGGGAAAGCAAACGGCCGTTCTTGCCCAGGAAGACACGCCAACCATTGCCCAGCAAGCTCAAGCCATTTTACAGGCGATGAGTGTCGCCGAGCGGGTGGGGCAGGTTTTTCTGGTGACGTTTGAAGGTGACAGCGCTCCCCAAAGCAGTGCGGTTGCTGACTTGATCTTGAATTATCATGTCGGTGGCGTGGTGCTGCTGGCAAATAATGACAATATCACCGGGTTTGGCGACCCGGCCAATGCGCCGGCACAGGTTGCCGCGCTGACCAATGATTTGCAGCGCCTTGCTCTGTTGGGCTTTTCTACAACCGATGACAGCCTGGAGTCAGACATCACGCCGATACCGGCCGACAACGACCAGCCAACGCCAACGGCCGTGCCCAGCCCCACCCCCGTCCCACGCAATGCCCCCATCCCCCTGTTCATTGCCATCAGCCAGGAAGGGGATGGTCCTCTGACAGACCAGATTATCAGCGGATTGACGGCCGTGCCCAGCAATATGGCTATCGGCGCAACCTGGAAGCCAGACAACGCCAACACTATTGGTACTCTTGTCGGGCGCGAGTTGAGCGCCCTGGGGTTGAATATGTTGTTTGGCCCGACGCTGGACGTGCTGGAGAACCCGATGTTGGCGGCAAACAGTGCCACCGGCACGCGCTCCTTTGGCGGCAGCGCCTATTGGGTGGGGCTGATGGGTCAGGCGTATGTGTCTGGGCTGCAACAGGGCAGCGGCGGCCGTCTGGCGGTCATCGCCAAATATTTTCCTGGCAGCGGCAGCAGTGACCGCCCTACCGACCAGGAAATCCCCACCATCCGCAAGTCGTTGGAACAGCTTCTGCAGACGGAACTGGTTCCGTTTTTAGCAGTCACCGGGCAAAATGGGGCTGGAACGGCCGTTGTCGAGGGTTTGCTCACCACCCATATCCGCTATCAAGGCTTCCAGGGTAACATCCGCGCCACCACAGCCCCGGTCAGTTTCGACCGGCAAGCCCTCAGCACATTGTTGGGCCTGCCTCGGCTGGCTGCCTGGTACCAAAACGGCGGTCTGCTTGTCTCCGATTCGCTTGGTGCGCGCTCCATCGAGCGTTACTACGACGACACAGAGCAAGAGTTTCCCCACCGGCGCGTCGCTAAAGACGCCTTTTTGGCCGGCAACGATCTCCTCTTGTTAGATGATTTTGCCCTGGGCGATGCTCCGTACAGCCAGCAGTTAGAGAATGTGCAGAATACGCTGCTCTGGTTTCAGGAATTGTATGTTACCGACCCGACCTTCCGGCAGCGGCTAGACGAGGCGGCGCTGCGCATTTTGCAGGCCAAGCTCCGGCTGTACAATGGCGACTTTGCGCCGCAAAATGTGCTGGTGGATACGGAAGGTTTGGCGGAACAGATCGGGCAGGGGAATACGGCCGTGTTCGACATGGCTCAATCGGCTGTCACCCTCATCTCCCCCAGCGCGGAGGAATTGGCCGAACGGCTGGCCCGCCCACCTGGCCCCGGCGACCGCATCCTCATTTTTACCGATTTGCAGGAGGCGCGGCAGTGCAGCGGCTGCCCGGCGGAACCGTACATTGGTCCTACGGCGCTGGCCGAATACATTCTCACCTTGTATGGCCCGGCCGCCAGCGGCCAGGTGCAGCCAGAGCAAATCACCAGCTTCACCTTTGCCGATTTGCGCGATTTTGTGGCCGCCGGTCCCGATCTGATCGTGCTGCCTACGGCCACGCCGCCGCCTACGCCGACCACTGAAGCGGCCGGCACGCCAGATACGCAGTTCCTGCCGCTGGACCCCACGCCCACGCCCGCCCCGACGCCGACCATCCCGGCCGCCTACCGGGTGCAAGAAGCGTTCCGCGATGGCGTGGATTGGATCGTTTTTGCCATGCTGGACGACAGCCAGATGCAGCCGCTGCACGACTTTTTGGTGCAGCGCCAGGATTTGCTGCGCAACAAGCAGGTGATTGCCTTTGCCTACCACGCGCCCTATTACCTGGACAGCACAGAAATCAGTAAATTAACGGCTTATTTTGGCGTGTACAGCAAAATAGATGCCTTTATAGATGCTTCGGCGCGGGCTTTGTTTTTGGAACTGCCGCTGAGTGGGCGGTCGCCAGTGGATATTGAGGGTATCCGTTACAGCGTCGCCAGCCAAACCTCACCTGATCCCAATCAGGTGATTGAGTTGTATGTGGTGGATGGTCAGGGCGGCGTGCAGTCGCCTTCCAGCGAAGCGCCGTTGGAAACATCGGTGGGGGATACGCTGCGGCTGCAAACGGGCGTCATTCGTGACCGCAACGGCCACCCGGTTCCCGGCGGCACGATAGTCCAATTTATGCAGCGAGACCGTATTCAGGGCACGTTTAATGTGATTGCCGAGGTCCCGACGAGCAATGGCGTGGCGCAGTTGGATTATGTGCTGCAAGCCAGCACCGGGCCGGGAAAGTTTCGCATTACGGCCGTTTCTGGCGATGCCCGCGCTTCGGAAGAGGTGGACATCCTCATCGAAGGGGCGGCGCAGGTGGCCGTGATTACGCCGACGCCATCGCCGACGGAAACGCCCACCCTGACGCCCACCCCCACAGAGACGCCCGCTCCCACAGAGACGCCTGAGCCGGCGGTAACAGCCACGGCCGTCCCTCTGCAAAATCCACCTGAACTACCCCTGATTAGCATTGCGCGGTCGGAAATTGCGATGTTGACGGCCGTTTTGGGTGGGCTGCTGGTCATTGCTGTGTTGGGCTACAGCCTCGGTTTGCGTTACCAGATGAACCTGACGTGGCAGGTGGGTTGGGTATTGTGGGGCCTGGCGGGCGGTTTGCTGATCTACATTTATTACGCGCTGGGGCTGCCAGGTACGGCCGTGTTTTCCAGTTTTGGCGGCTGGGCCGGGCTGATCACCACCCTTGTCGGTGGGGTGATTGGCTTATTCACCTACACCTACGCCCGTCCCCCGGCTAATCATTCGTGATCGTCACTGTTCACACCACGTTTCTACTCCCCCGCTAAAACGGCCGTGATCGTCTGATTCAAATGAACCGGGTCTATTGGCTTGTTCAAAATGGCGGCCGCGCCAACCGTTCGCAAAGTGGGCAAAGTCATGTCCAATGGATGACCAGACATAAAAATCACCGGCGTTTGCCAGCCCTGCTGCCGCAGCGCCTGAATAAGAGCCACGCCGCCCATGTGCGGCATAATCACATCGCTGAGGATCAAATCCATCGGCTTGTCGCCCTGTGCTAATGAAGCCAGCGCCTCCAGTCCGTTGGCGGCTTCCCACACCTCATACTGCCACAGGCGCAAGCTATCGGCCAGCGCCGACCGCAGCATCGCATCGTCCTCCACAATCAACAGGCGCGCGCCCGGTCTGGACAAGGCGGTGTCGGCCGGCGGCCTGCTGTTCAGGTTGTTTTGCAGCACCAAAGCGGGCAGGTAGATGTCGAATGTGGCCCCCTTGCCAACCTGACTGGTGATATTGATATGACCGTTGTGCTGCCCCACAATGCCATGTACCTGCGCCAGCCCCAACCCCACCCCTTTGCCGGGTCCTTTGGTCGTAAAAAATGGCTCGAATATGTGCCTGATAACGTCTGGCTCAATACCTGCGCCGCTGTCGCTCACGGCCAGGTGAATCCAATGGCCTGGGTGCATGGTGGGCAGCGGCGCTTCTTGGGCGGCGGACAGCGCCAGGTGGGTCAGCCGAAATGTCAGTCGTCCGCCGTCAGGCATGGCGTCGCGGGCGTTGACGGCCAGATTGAGGATCACCTGTTGGATGCGGGTCAGGTCGGCCTCGACCAGATAATCGCCGGGGTCGGCGTACAGATCGATCTGAACGTGTTCGGGCAGGGTGCGCCGCAGCAGTTTTGTCTCTTCTTGCAAGGTGTGTAAGAGGTCTAACGGCCGTGTCGCCAACGAAGCCTGCCGGCTAAAGTCTAAAATCTGCTGGATTAACTGCGTGGCCCGTTTTGTCTGTTGTTCAATGATCGCCAGTTGTTTTTGCCCTTTGGGTGGCAGCGATATAGTCGCCGCCAACAGATCGGTGTGCAGCATAATGATCGCCAGCAGGTTGTTAAAATCATGGGCAATCCCCGCCGCCAACTGTCCTACAGCCGCCAACCGTTCATGCTGCCGGAGCTGCTCTTCAATCCAGCGCTGTTCGGTCACTTCGCGCAGCGCCATCACCCACCCTTCAGACCCCAGGCCTGGGGCCATTGGGCGGGCAATCACTTCAAAGGTGCGTTCTTCAGCCCGCACTTCATGCCACAGCCCTTTGGCGGGCGATGTGAGCAGATCCTCTAACAAATGGTCGCCCAAATGGGTTAGCGGTTGGCCCAGAGCAATGCTGGCCAGATCGGCCAGATTGCGCTGCGCTGCCGGGTTGGCCTGTACCACCCGGTTGTGATTGTCTAACAAAAATACCCCTTGTGGCACCGTGTCCATGATCCCCTGTACCTGTTGTACCTGTTGGGCCACTTGCGCCAGCAGTTGTTCGCGCGCTTCCTCAGCCTTTTTGCGTTCGCTGATGTCGCGGGCAGTGGCAATCAACACATCCTGGCCGAAATATTTGCCTTTGTTGACGATGACTTCTTTGAGAAACAGTTCGCCATTTTTACGCCGCCCCCAAAATTCGAACATGACCGGGCGGCCGGTGGCGGCAACCTGCTGCAGCAGATGAAGAATTCGGGGTAGGTTGTTGCGGTCAGGCGCAGATATAAACGCCGGTGTTTGTCCAATCAACTCGTCGCGCGAAAAGCCGTACATCACTTCCGCGCCTTTGTTGACATCTATGAAAACCCCATCTTCACGTTGGATGTAGATGGCTTCAGACACCGTGTTGAAGATGTCCATGTAGCTCTGTTTGCTGCTCACCAGCGCTTCGGCGGACTGCTTCTGGTTGGTAATGTCCAGCAGAGTGCCGCTAAAGGTCATGGGACGGCCGTCGGCGTGGTAGGTGCAGTGCCAGGTGGGGCGCAAGTAGCGCAGGGTCGCCCGCGCCGGATTGGTGCGGAACTCCCGATCCTCTGGCTCCCTACCGGCGATCATGTCGTCTAACGCGGCTTGCACCAGGTGGCGGTCTTCGGGATGGATCCTGTCTAAATAGTCGGCAAAAGCTGGTGGGGTGTCGTCTGGCTCTAGATCGTATAGACGGAACATCTGTTGGGACCAGTAGCCCTGCCCACTGCCAGCGTCAAGATGCCAACTGCCCAGGCCGGCCTGCTGTTCGGCGCGTTCCAGGTTTTCTTTGGCTTTTTCTAGCGCTTGCTGCGCCTGCCGTTCGGCTGTTTGGTCGCGGAAGATAAGCACGACACCGGCAATGCGGCCGTCTGCGCCTAAAATGGGCGCGGCGGCATCGGCGATGGGGTGTTCACGGCCGTCACGCGCCAGGAGCAGGGTGTGGTTTGCCAACCCAATGACCACGCCTTGGCGCAGCGCCTGGCCTACCGGGTTTTCCACTGTGGCGCGGCTTTGTTCGTTGATGATGCGAAAAATATCGCTTAACGGCCGTGCCTGCGCCTCCACCTCCTCCCAGCCAGTCAGGGCCTCGGCCACCCGGTTCATCATCGTCACCTGGCCCCGCGTGTCTGTCGCAATCACGGCGTCGCCGATGCTGTACAGCGTGGCCCGCAGCAGCGATTCGCGGTGGGCTAATTCGTCGTGGACCTGGCGCAGGCGGTCAGCGCTGCTGCCTTGTGGGGGGATGGCTGTCTGCCTACCCACCAGCCGCAGGCTTTCTTCCAACTGCTGAACACGCAGGCGCAGCGCTTCGTTTTCGCGTTGCAATTGGGTGAGGGGGTCGAGGTTTGTTGACATAAGCGAACCCGGCGTGATTGACGATTGGTCCTGAACTTGCCGAAGGATTGATGATTGACTGAGCTATGTTTGTGGCTGATAGCTCCATCTCAGGACATCATAGGCGGAGCGACAGCAGCCGGGGCGGCTTGCCTGCTCTTGTGGTGTGGCGCAAACTCCCCTGTGCAGCGTCGCCAATAGTACCGTTCCTTCAGAGTATATCCTGAGTAGCTGGTTGCTGCCAGCCACTCGACAGTAGTTTCAATCATGCTGGCAGCCGAGAACCGAAGTGCGTATTCCGTTGGAAGGCGTTCTGGCCGGCGACGCGGTTGGCGATTTGGCCGACCGGTTCGA
>JADJXA010000022.1 GCA_016716065.1 Candidatus Leptovillus gracilis
ACGCACCGGGTCGATAACTGGCTCGGCCAGGGCATCGAATTCCTGCTCTCGAATCTGCACATGAACTTGAGGGTTGGCGAGAATGTTCTTGTACCAGTCCGCTTCGATGCCGCGCGCTGAGGCAATGTAAAAGTCATCATTTGCTTTCTCATACTGTAACGGGGTCACTCGCGGCAATCCAGATTTGCGACCAGTGGTGGTCAAAAGCAGCACCACGCGAGCGGGGCCGATCCCGCGCCGGTAGTGGGCCGTCATACGGACATTGAGGGCCTTCATTCGGTGGTAGATCGTTTTGGTCACTTCGTCTTTACTCCTGGTGCAAAACATAAGGCGACAATCACAATGCCCCAAATCAGGTAGAGAATCTGAATGCCCATTGGCGCACCCCACAGCATAATTTGCAGGCTAATCCCCACGACCAATGCCCCACCCTGAGTGACAGTCGCGACCCAGGCCCAGGGCAGCCGCTTCCAGAAACCGTAGGCAATGACCAGCGGGGCCAGACCCATCACCACAATCAAGAACAGCCCTGGCAGGACGAAGTTGGAGATGGGCAGGCCTTCCAGCATCCCCGGGGACAGACCCATCTCCACGCCGCTGGGATCAGCCAGCATTACCGCGCCGCCGCCGATACCACCGAGGCCAAGCAGGACGAGCAAAACAAGCAAAACGTAACGCCACATTGTCGGATTCATCTTTGTTCTCCAATGGTAGATTGAGCACCTCAAGATTGACTCAATCTCATCCAGTGAAAGCGGATAAAGACCCAAACCGGGGCAAAGCCGCCCCAAAAACGCAAAACCACGAGCCACGCCGGGTAAGCGCGCCGGTTTGAATGTCGCCAGCCCGCGCCTGCCGTTCGGTGACCCCCGGTTGGTTGTCGAAATCGGCCAGGACGATAGCCAGCAGAGGTCCCAAAATTGTTTTGAGCATTCTTTTCACCCCAGATTTTGTACCCCGTGCCATGTGTGAAAGATAAACAGGGCCGACAACACAGCGTAGGGAATGGAACGCCAATCAGCGCAATACCCAGGAAAGGTAGAAATGGGGTCAGAGCGGCGCGAGCAGCCCCATTACGCTTTGACTCCAGGCAGATTCGGGCATCCAAACCAGTGGAATCCAGGAGGCTAAGTAGATCAACGTCCCCAGCAGGTACATTGCCAGTCCGACTTTGCTGTAATTGTCACTTATTTGCAGAGGCAACAGGAGCGGCAAGGCAAAGACAAGGACGCGGGTCAGGTTTTCGGCAACCAGCAGCCAGACGGGCGAATTTGCATCTGAGATGATCTTCTCCGCAGCAATTTCTGGCGCGAGGACGATATTCCATGCCAACAAGGGGAGCATCAACCAGAAGCAATTGAGCCAGCGCAATTCGACTTTCATAGCGGCTAAACCACGGTTGGATTGACCTGCCGAAAATGCCGCAACACCCGCAGCGCCCGCAGGGTATTCCAGCGGCTGGGTCGGCCGGGGGTTTCCATGTCGAAATGAGTTTGTCCGGGATGCTTAGCCTGGAGGGGCCAGGTTCCATCTTTGCGCCGTTTTTGCCACAAGACGTCCAGCGCATCCTGCATTCGGGGATCATAATCCGCGCCAACGCTGCGAAAATAATCCAGCGCCCGCAGGATGTCGTAAAACCAGCGTGACGGGTAGGATAACATTAGAAAGCGTGGGCTGATAATCGCGCCGGTGCGGTCGGAGCGGAACAGCCTGTGCCGCAAGATAAATTCTTGCGCCTGACGCGCAATGACATCCAACTCAGCGGCCCGATACAGATACCCATTGACCTGGTACTCACCAATCCCCTCCAGCACGGAAAGGGTCGAATGGAGTGAACTGTGAACGGCCCCTGCTGGTTGGACTGGCAGTTAAAGCCGCCATCGGCCATTTGTACCCCAATCAGGAAGTCTACAATGGAGTGGAGCGATTCGGCCGGCATTTTGAAATAGGCAGCGTAGTTGAGGAACATGCCGTTGACGCAAACGTCACTGTTTTCGGCAGTTTTTGCCGGGTTGACGCCGCCATCGGCCGATTTGTGGTGCGCCAGGATATGGCTGATGCTGGCGCGGATTGGCGCCAGATCGGGCGTGATGCCGAGATGCTTCAGGTCTAGCAGGGTGTAATGGGTTGAAATCCACTTGGGCTGGTAGAAGCCCCGGCCCCAATGGCCTGCCGGCTGGCGGGCTTGCAAGAATTGTGCCCCCCAGCCTTCCAGAGCGATGCGCGTCCGCAAATCGGGGCGCTCTTCATCCAGGAGATCGCGGTAAGCCTGGTATTGGATAGCGACATCGCCTGCCAACAGCCAGTTGAGGAGGTCATTAGCAATTGGGTTCATGGCAGTTCCCCCGGTTCTAGGAAAAATCAGTGAACAAATAGTGACGGTATTTTCATCAAAGCGCTTGCCTTTGCGGGTGACGGGAAAGCCCTCTTGTTCCAGCAGCGCCTTGTGGCCTTCTGCGCCGCCGGGAAATTTCTCGTTCAAAAAGCCATCAACCTTCATGGTGCGCCAGTAGGGGATGTTCAACTCCGGTTGCACGCGGCCTGCTTCGGCGGCGGCGTTAGCGGCTGTCATGACAAAGATCCCGGGGGTCAACGTGCAGCAGCCTTTGACTTGGTGTACGCGGGCAAGGCGCTGGCAAAGTTCAACCAGGGTAGTGAGACGTCCGGTGGGTACCTGCCGCATTAGCGCTAACACCTGGCTTGGGTTGGGCTTGCGCACAACCGGGTCGCCGCCTCTACGCCATTTTGTGCAGGGCGTTGTAGCAGAAATCGTTCTTCAAAGGAGAATCTTGGGGGAGGCCTTCCTTGTCGGCCAGCTTCTCCTGCCAGGTTTTCCTTGTACGCCATTTCAATTGCTCCCTACGCTCGCCGCCGCGAGCAGCGCCGCGTATGAACAGCGCCAGCGGGATAAAACAGACCAATCCCATGACAAAGATGACGACAAAATCCTCTAGCGGAAAGGGTACGTCCGCCAAAAAGGGTTGCAGCATAAAAAAGGCGAGTAAGGCGACAAAGAGCATATTGGCCTGAAAGAGCAACCCGCCGCCGGCGGCGTACCCCAACAACCGTTTCCGCCATAGCGCTGCCCCCACCCAGCACCCACAAAGCGAAATAACGAGGTCAGCCACCAATACCCCTAGCTCAACGGCCGACAAGGATGACCCACCAGTCAGGGCATCGCCAAGCAAGCTGACCGCACGCAAAAAGAACAGTGCCCCCAACCCCACCAGGACGCCTCCTACCAATCGCTCAGCCACACGTCCTTGAAGGTGCTGCACAGCCGTTCCATCCACACGACGCACCAGATTAATGATGGCGTAACCGCTGAGGAGAATCAGGAGCAAATAGAGCGCCGATAGCCAGGACAACGGCAGGGCGACGACATAGGCGATGCTGTTGTAAGTGACAAAGAGCAACGCACCGGGCCAAAAGAGCAGACTCCAGCAAACCGCCGCGCTGTGCCAGGAACAGCATCGCCAGTAACAGCGGGCACGCCCAGGAACAGATTGACGGCGTCGTTGGTCACAAAACTTTGGCTCAGTTCAGTGTTAGGATGAACAATGGCGGGATAGAGTAAACCGGCCAGGGCGGCGGCAGCGGACAGGAGAGCGACGAGCAGAGGGATGGAAACGGCCGTTCCCATCCCTTGTGTGTGTGGCAATTCACCTGGGGCGCTCATCGCAACTTCCTCCGTCCCAGGCGCAGCAGGGGAGATTTGAACAGAACCATCAGCGCCGGATGCAGCGGGTACGGAATCGCTTCCAAAATCTGGGTGAATTGCATGCTTCCCTCCTCGCTCATGCTCACTACTCTCTGGCTTTCTGCCACTTAGTAAACGTTCGTTAATAACATAGTGGTTTTGTACAATTCTCAGCATCATTCAAATACGAGAGGTGCAACCAATGGCCATCAGAGAAATTTATCAATGTCAATGCGGGAATTGTCAACAACCCAAAAATCATCCAGATAAACAGCATCATCACATGATGAATCTGTTGTTGAGCCGCCTCAACGAACAACAACGACGCTGGTATGTCGCCGTTGAAGCCGAAAAAATCGGACATGGCGGCACAGAGTACATGTCTGTTGTCACCGGGATAAATGTCAATACGATTCGCAAAGGGCGTCAAGAAATGGCGAACAATCTGGTGGACCGCCCTCATGACCGTGTGCGTATCGAGGGCGGTGGTCGTAAACCGGTTGAAAAAAAGATCTGGGAATCTTAACGGCTGTTGAAGAAGCGGTTGTCGATGATGTGGCCGGTGACCCGATGAGCCAGCAAAAGTGGGTGCGTCGCAGCTTGAGTTACATTGCGCAGGAATTGATCAAACGTTGCTTTCGTGTGGGGCGAACAACCGTCCGGCGATTGTTGAAAAAACTGGAGTATGGCCTGTGTCGCAATCGCAAAAGTGTAACCGGGGCTACGCATCCCGAGCGGGACAAGCAGTTTCGTTACATTCAGCGTGTCAAAAAACTCTTTCTGGCTGCCGGCTGTCCGGTTATCAGTGTGGATACGAAGAAAAAGGAACTCATTGGTAACTTTCTCAATCAAGGCCGCAACTGGACCAAAAAACCGGAACAGGTCAATGTCCATGACTTTTGTCAGGACGCGTTGGGTCGTGCGGTACCGTATGGCATTTATGACCTGACCCACAATCAAGGATATGTCTATGTGGGAACTTCCTACGATACACCAGAATTTGCCGCTTATGCGATTGCCCAATGGTGGGCTGACCCTGAGCGGCCTCGCTTTCGCTGCGAAGACAAGTTGCTTATCCTGGCTGATGCCGGTGGCAGTAACAGTTGTCGCTACTGGCTATGGAAACAGCAGGTTCAACTGCAATTGGCCGACCAGTTTGGTTTGGAGGTCATGATTTGCCACTATCCCACTGGAGCCTCGAAGTGGAACCCTGTCGAGTATCGCCTGTTTAGTCAGATTTCTTGCAATTGGGCCGGGAAACCGCTTCGCACTTGGGATATCATGCTCAACTACATCCGAGGCACGACCACTGAAACCGGGTTACAAGTGAAGGCATTTCTGGTTGACCGCCTCTTCGAGAAAAAGAAGCAGGTCACAGCCGAAGAAAGGGCATCGCTTTATTTGCAACGACGACCGATTTGTCCGACTTGGAATTACGTCATTAAGCCCCGTGTTTGTTCTGGATGATATTCAACTGTAAAAGTGCTAACTTATTTTTGAATGGTTACTTAGTTGATTAATTTAGCTGAACGGCCTCCCCTTGCAGCTTGGTCATGGGTGACTCTTCTGATAGGGCGCTCACAACGGCCGTAAAACAATACGCTCTCCCTCGTGAATAGTTTCAACCTTGTGGTGCATATAACGCCGCATATACATACCAAAAGCAAACGGAAAACAACGTCCGCTAGGTATTCCTGTCATAGCTGCTCGCGTCGCACAGGCAATAGTCAAAACGCATTAGAACCTGAATGGGAAGCACGCTTTGAAGCCAATAGTTATGGCTTTCGACCAGGGCGAAGCTGCCATGATGCCATCCAACAATGCTACGGAAGGCTAAGAAAAGGAATGGACACATGGACGCTAGAGGCAGATATTCGGGTTGTTTAGGTGGAATTGGTATTTCCTCAGCCAAAGCCCTTTGTAGCGATCCGCTATTGGCCGCTAAGACCGACGCATTCATGACGTATGCCATCATCTCGCGAAAAATGCTCATGAAGAGCGTTTCCATGATTTCTCATCTTTGCTCTCAGTAGTGATAAACGATGCCGGCAGGTCGTTATAAAGTCTTCCATCGTTCACTGCTCCCTTATTGATAACCACGAATTTGCTTGAAAATTGAGCTGAGGATTCAGAACGGCCGTCAGGCCGCGCCCGCCCGTTTGTGCCCGTAATTTCCGCGATCGCTTCTTCATCCGCATCCCCAAACAGCACCGTAAACGTGCGAATCTTCTGCGCTTCGGGCGGCAGTTGGCGATAGTAATCCATAAAACCGCGCAAATTGCTGCCATCCGTGTTTTCCCCGTCGCTCATCAAAACAACCGTGTAATATCGATCGGATCATTGGCCTGATCCTGGTCAGCCGAGGTAATAAGCCTGCGCCAAAGCGTCGTAGATGGCCGTCCCGCCATGCCCATCCAGCCCCGGACACAAACGTGCGCACCGCTTCCATATCGGTCCCCTCGGCGCTGGTATCGTTAATGGTGAAAATTGCGCACCTCGTTCGCGACAAGCATTAAACGTGATGATCGTAATATTCTCCCCGGTCGCGGAAGCGGGCAAAACGGCCGGTTAACGTGATGTGTCCAGACCGGTCATATTGTTCATCGCTTCCTTCAAATCGCGGATGCCGTCACCATCCATGGAGCCGCTCACGTCCAGCACAAAATAGGCATGCGCGGCGCCCGCTGCTCGTCCAGGTAGGAGAAGAGCAAGTTGTCGATCACTTCCAGCCGGCTTGGAAAGGGCAGCTCAACCAGCAGCGGGTCAGGAATACGGCTGTCCAATGCTACTCCCGGGGATCACAGGACGGCGCAGCGTCGTTTCCATCAGCTTTGCTGGAATTCCGGCGAACGCAGATATTCCCACCAGCGCATCATACTCTTCCCGCTTCTCTTCATTCAATAGCATCAACGGATAATCGGCGGTGATAATGCCTTCCTGGGGATGAACAAGCACCAACGGCTCCTGCAACTGTGCGCTTTCGTTGAGCGCCAGCAGCAATCGATTCACAATTAATCAACCCATCCAGATTCGACTGCTCCGGCTACGTAGCTCTCGGCCAACCAGCCGGAACTGCCGGCTGTTAGGCCCGCCTAGCAAAAAGGCTTGCATCGCCTCCACGTTAATGTCGCCCGTCTCTAAGGCATCGCTGCTGCCCGCCAACGCCGACGCCACCCCCACCAACGCCGTGAAGCCTGAGTTTGAAGCGGCAGGATTGGTCATAGCGTATTCCAACTCGCCGGCGGCGGCTTTGTCGGCGATATCTTGCCAGGTGACGGGGTTATCGACCAGCCGAATGCGCGAGCCTTAGTCTCTTTCACGCCCATCACCACCGGCGACAACATCGTCTTTTCCTGGGTGACAATCAACCCTGGCTTTCAGGTAAATTCAAGTAGCTGGCGTGAGAAAACCAGCCCAAATCGTATTCCGCGCGGACAGTAATTTTTCGGCGCCATCGAGCGTACCGGTATATTCAAATTCAATCGGACACCGGTATTCTCTTCGATTTCGTCCAGCAGTGGTTCAATGTCCTTGAGTTCGGAACCGCCAACACTGTCATCACATTGCCTGATTCGAACAGGCCACAGCCATTAAGACGAATAGAATGCCTATCACACACACTGATTTGTAACAGTAATCTGAAAGAAGCGCATCTTACCCTTCCTGCCCATTATATTCTTTTTTCAATCTGTTGAATCATCCCCTCCAATACTTCATAGCTGGGCGGTTCGACCACATCCACAATCGTATCGGGCAGGTAATGTTGTGCTGAGTGGTAAACGTGTTGAAGTAATTCAAATTGTTGTTTCGCAAACCGTATTCGACGGCTAACTCTTGCAGACGGGGTGTGTTTCAACAATTCGCCCAATTTTGCCCCATTTTCGGTTAGAGGTAGCAGCACGTGTTCAGTGAAGATGGTGGGGTGGATACGCAGGCACCATGTCGGAAATGCTGCCGCCGTCGTTGAGGCGGCTTGGGCGATGATACTGGGATTCATAGATGACGACCAGCGGCGAGTGGCCCATGCCTTTGACCAGATAATCTTCAAATGGCTCCTGGGAACTGCTGGGAGGCGCAACCCTTGCCGCAGGAAAATATCTTTTAACAGCGGCAGCAGCGGCTCGGCGTCGTTCATGGTTTGCACAATATTTTCCTCGTTGGCGATGTAGCTGGCTAAAGCGAGGTACATGGCGGCGGAGTTGGACTTGCGCACGTCGGTGGAGGTGAGCAAAATGCTTTTGTTGACGGGAAATGTGTCGTTGTTGGGCAAATCGCTCCAGCGCGTGTCGCCGGCGACAAGTTCCAGGTATTTGTTCATATCGAAGGTGTAGTAGCCACCTTGATCGGCGGCGACGCCGTTGGCGACAAGCAGATCGGCGATAGGCTGCCAAGAGGCAATGACGATGGGCGTAAAGAAAGGTGCATAAGATTGGCCTAATACCCTGTTCGCGCTGCATTTTTGGGCGGCGGGAATGCCGGCAGGAAAGGCGAAGTCGTATTGGCTCAAATCGTAGCTGGTAGCGATTTCACGCGAGCCGGCTTTTTGCACCTGTACGTCCAGACCGTTTTCAAGTAGCAGTTCCCGGACCTCGGGGTCTTCAAAGAAGGGGATTTTTTCGGAGCCGATGACGCCGGTAACGGCCGTTGCTTGGGTTGCCCTTGAAAACAGAAAAATACCTGCCATCATGATGAGCGCGATACCAATAATACCAATAAAAATTTTTCGTGTTCGATCCATCGCAACGCCTCATTCAAAAGAATGGGATCATCGGGCAACCTGATGATCAAAAAATAGTTAGTTGTGATTTTAAATCCAATTACGAACACAAAGAAGGGGGGAGATGCACGTTTTGGGTAACCATAACAAAATAATAACAGTGGATTAATAACTTGTTAACATCATCGTAAGGGGCCGGGTGATAACAGGACCACATTGCCGATAACCTGACCGCTTTCCAGCAGTTCATTCGCCTTGGCTGCTTCCAAAATAGGGAATTTTCGATAAATAATGGGTTTTATTTTTCGTTCTGCCAGCAGCTGAAATAATACAGTCCAATTTTCCCTTTGAATCCACGCCCAGCCGGTGGGTGCCATAGCCCTTGTATTTTCTTTCCATTCGGCAGCAGCCTAGAAAACGGGGGCTTGCTTATAGGAGCAGCATACGGGCAGCGTATGCCGACAGCTTAACGATTCTGAGGTATAACTGCGTTTCCCCCAACCCGAAACGGTAGATTCCCCGGATCCATATCCGCTGCTGCGCCCCTTGTTTTTGTATACATCCACCAGCGTCCTGACCGAAAAAACGGCCGTGCAAAACTTTATCATCTATTATTTGACCCACGTCAACAACTACATTCAGGACGTAGGCTATTAACCTTTGGTGCTAGTTCATAGGCTGAACTCGGCGATGGAAAAATGGACACACCCATCTTCATCAACCTGAATGCCATTCCATTGAACCAGTGTATTAAACAGAGCCATCGTGTAAGCGAGTCGGCTTTGGAAATACGACCAGGCGCGATGCATCACCTTCTTAAAATGACAGACCAAAGTCAACATCGGCAAAACCGTTTCAACAATCATGCGGGTGTTCCATTCTCCGCGAGGGCGCGGCGCAAATTGTCCGGGTGCCAATCCTTTTTCGTAAAACCGGTGTCGGCAAAGATGGCCATGTAAGCAGCATGGCGGTTGATGAGGTCTTGAAAAGCGGTGCCATCATGCACATTAGCGGTGTCCATATCCCAGTCCACAATCAAACCAAGGTTGTTCAAAAGGAAACACAACTTGCCGCCGACAATCCAACGATGATTAGACAACCCTTTGCGCCCAATCTGTTCTTCGCTGCGTCCTTCCCGACGCGGGTGAATCAATTCAATGCCATAAGAATCAGCCAGTCCGATCAGGGAATGGCCGCCATAAAGCCATCTGTCCACTGTCTGTGAGTGTTAAACAGTCGAAAAGTCAGGTCCAGTCAGGCAGATGAGGAAAAGGTGACGGTAATCTCGCACCAGCCAGCGATAAAAGCTCGGTTGCCAACTCCTTTCAAAGCAAACAAGAAAGCCAGGGTCACGACTTCACTGGGACACAATAGCTTGACTATGTTTTGGCACAACCCATCTGGTCATCAACTCGGCAGAACAGTTCAATGATAAAATCTTCTGTAGTCATCGGTTCTCCTTTGCTAGTGGTCTTGTAGCTCTTAGCTTAAGGAACTCGATGTTTTCAACTGGCCAAAGGTTATTATCCTGTGAGTCTGGAGGGGTTCCGGCGCAGGTGAAATGCGCTGCCTTTGAATCATTCGTTTTAACCTAGCGAGATTGGACTAATCTCCAAAGATTGGTTCAATCTGAAATTCGTCAAATAATCTTTTTGCCTAAAGGTCCAGTTGATACTGACAGTGCCGCTTATACCAGCGCACGCCTATCTGTTCCATATCGGCCAGGCTTTTGCGATTTGCCTCGTCTACCAGCACAATTTCTACGTGGTCAAACTGTGACTGGTGGATGGCGTCTTCCAGAGCCGTGTACAGCACGGTGTTGCCGCCCAAACCCTGATACCGGGGCAGCAGACCAGTGCCGTTGACGTTGACCCATTTGGTTTGCCGTTTGCTGCGCACCATGGAGCCAGCCTTTAGGAAAAGGCGCCTGCCTGCCTTTTTTTTCAGTCCATTTGACACGTTGTGAGTGATGGCTAAGTCGCAACTGATAGGTGAAGAATCAGACCATGATCGTCACGATTACTACCTATGAATGTACTCGCTGCCGCAGTTTGGATATTGTCAAAAACGGGCAAACGCCAAAAGGCAAGCAAAAATATCATTGTAATAGTTGTGGGACTACGGCACCTTCAATCCCGAGCTAAAGTACTCTGTTCAAACCGGTTTCGGCACATTGGGCG
This sequence comes from Candidatus Leptovillus gracilis, assembly GCA_016716065.1. Classification (NCBI taxonomy): domain Bacteria; kingdom Bacillati; phylum Chloroflexota; class Ardenticatenia; order Promineifilales (SeqCode); family Promineifilaceae (SeqCode); genus Candidatus Leptovillus; species Candidatus Leptovillus gracilis. Next base: position 10,598 of record JADJXA010000022.1, read on the forward strand.
CAGATGACTCTGTCGGCAAGGAAACGGGTGAAACGGCTCACGTGGAGCGTTGGAACACTACACTGAGGCAACGATTAGGACGATTTGTACGCAAGACATTATCCTTTTCCAAATCTGATGAGTACCACGAAATTGCGTTACGTTTGTTTTTGCATGAGAATAATTTGACATTTTCAGTTAAAACTTAACCACTACCCCCTAAAACATAGTAATAGATAAGTCAATACTGTTACCAACCCCGTGGCTATCTGATTTGTGGCGGGCTTCTTTGTGTTAGGTTCCATTGCCAACTTGACCACGCCGAGCAGAGGAGAACGACTGCTGTGGGGGCCGGTGAATTTTATCATGCTGCTGGTCACAATTCTGATTGCGCTCGGTCTCTAGACGCCGCTGGACGCTTATTGTGCAACTTTTCACGAGAGGCGGCGTATTCAGTAACGGCCGTTGTCTGCACAAATTATCTACCCCAAAAGCTGCCGGTGAAGCAGCCTGTTTACAAGACACAAACCCCAAGGAGGTTGACATGAGTACGCAATCCCAGCGACTGACGAAAAGAGCTTCCCCTGCGAAAGCTGCGCCATGCGCCACAAAGCTGAAACCAACCCCAAATCGTTCCGGGCGCGGTTGTGGCGCTGGCACACTACCTGGTGTCCCGGCTGGAAAGCATATCAGGCACACCTGGCGCAGCAGGCAAAGGAGTAAACAGCAACCATGAAAGCTCTGGTCGTCTACGACTCAGTTTTTGGTAACACTGAAAAAGTGGCCCAGGCCATCGCTGCGGCGCTGCAAACAACCGCTGTGCCAGTCAGCCAGGCTACGCCCGATCAACTGGAAGGATTGGATTTGTTAATTGTTGGCTCGCCTACACGCAGCTTCCGCCCCACGGAGGGCGCCTTACAATTGCTGAACGCCCTCTCTAAAAACCACCTGGTCGGCGCTGGCGTGGCCGCCTTCGATACCCGCATCGATCTGACGACAATTGATTCGTCCGTCTTTCGCTTTATTGTGGATAAAGGTGGTTACGCGGCCAATGCCATTGCCAAAACGCTGGAGAAGAAGGGCGGCCGGCTGCTGGCGTCGCCGGAGGGTTTTCTCGTTACCGGCGAACAAGGACCGCTAAAAGATGGCGAATTGGAGCGGGCCGCGGCCTGGGGCGAGGAAATCGTTCTTCACGAATAGCGGCACGAGATCTTCTCTTGCAAAGCAATGCTCAAACATTATCTTTTTGGTATCGCATTGGTGATGAGTCTGGTTAGTTTTGTGACCTGCGCGCTTTTCGGGCGCGGGGTCTGTTAAGTTAAAAAAAGGTGTTTCATGAAGGAAAAATTTACAACCGCCGGTAGGAATGAGTTAGAAAACACAGCCAACGAAAAAGGCGAAATTGCCGGGTTTTGGCGCGGGTTGTGGCACGGCCTGATCGCGCCGGTTGCCTTTGTGATGTCGTTGTTTAAGGACAACGTGGGTGTGTATGAAGCCCATAACAACGGGAAGTGGTACAACTTTGGCTTTATCCTGGGCCTGATGATCACGCTGGGCGGCAATAAAGGCGTTAACATGCAGGCCAATATGCACAAAGAGTGATCAGACGGCCAACGTGATTGGGGCGGATTGGTTTTGGGGATGAAAGCCGGAATTTTGAAACGATTGGGCGCAACGCGCCTTGGGGTGTGGGCCATCAAGCATGTGGTGACGCTGCTGGACCGCCGGTTGTATCGCTGGACGAACGGCCGTTGCCTCGCCTCTGGCCGTCCCTAGCCCCCACCCTGCTGCTGACCACTACCGGGTGCAAAACAGGACAACC
>JADJXA010000023.1 GCA_016716065.1 Candidatus Leptovillus gracilis
CGCGTTGTATCCACGCCGGCGCATCTCGTCCAGACCCGCCCCCCACGTCAACAGGTCTTGTAAGCTGACGTAGTACAGTTCATGTTTACGGCCGTCTGGCCGCAGACCAAAGCCCAGGGCTGCCCACTCTGATGGCTTGTGCTGGCGCAGCGCGGTGCGAAATGAAGGAGCTATCAATTTCTGCTGTCTGGTGAAATCAACTTGTTTTGCCATCGGTCCAACCTCTTGTCTTGCTCGAATTACTTTGATCCTATCGCAGGCAATACGCCGACGGGAAGGCGCTTCGGGCGCGAGTTTTGGGCCAGTTTTAGGGACGGCCGTCCACTCTAACTACTACACCATCGGAGCGAGCAGTCCAGTCTGTTAGCAAGCGACGCGCTGTCCGCGCCTCTGTAACTCAGCTAATCCAATCGTAAACGTCAAGCCAGACTGGGCCATCGACCGTTTGCACTTCCTCAGTGGTCAGCATCGCGTCGCGCGTTTTGCCATCGTGATCACGAACAACCCGGATGTGGCCGAAGCCTTTGCTACATGCCCAAGCCTCCACCTCAGACCAGCTATCCAGATGCTCTTTGTTACTCAGCTCATCATTCCACACCCGATAGACCGTAAAAGTTGCCATCACCGCCTCCCTGCTTGTTGAATATGCCCTGATCCTCTCACCAGGTGAGCGTGACGGGAAGGCGCTTACGCCACGAGATTAGCCGATTTGCAGGCCAATTTAGCCTGTTTACCGTGCCATTTGTCCCAACCTGTGGCGATGTGGGAGGCGGCCAGCCCACTCCATTACGGCCGTATAGAAGACTCGTTGCAAGCTGGATGCAGATTTACCACCTCTGGTATGTTTGGATAGGTACAGGCGCAAAGCGCCAAGACGGGGCCATTACGATGCCTTTACAGCGGAATAACCGGATGAGCGTGACGGTGGCAGACGGCACGGCAGCACATAGAACAGATGTGCATAACACCACAACAAAAAAAGGCCGACCCGTAGGCCGACCTCTCTATTTCCCAACTACATCAGCGGCCAACCGCACGGTTGGCTACTATACGGGCGCGCACCTCATAGGCCATATCAGACACTACCTGATCGGCCGCTTCGTAATACGCGCTGTCATCGTCACCCTCACACGGCCGGCCGATTTTGCAAACGACCCGTTCGTGCACGACATCGGCGACGCGCGGGTGATGAATCGCATCCACAATGGACACCCCGTCTTGTTGGGCAATCCCGATCACCTGTTCACGCCATTGAATGTTCACTATCGCTGCACCTCCTATTCAAGTTGTCCTGATCCTCTCACAGTGTTTATCTGACGGGAAGGCGCTTCGGGCGCGAATTTTGGGCGGGTTTTTAGGGACGGCCGTCCCCGATGATCCTTTACGCCACCCGATCAAGCAGCTCAAACCGAATGTTCATAGCCTCCTCTAGCTGCCCCGCTTCGGTCATCAGAGCCAGACGGTCGTCCGTACTGGCGACCGCTTGCATTTTGGCGTAAGCGGCCTCGACCCCCTCTCGCAAGCCTTCTGTCTCTGCCCGGAATGCCACGCTCCCTATCTCTACCAACCGGTCAACAAGCTTTTGGTACATCATGTTCTCTCCGCTTCTTTCCACGATACCAACCCGTCCTAAATTCGCCAATCACCGCTAACGGCCGATTGCTCCACGTAGTGCGACGCGCCACAAGCTGGGCAAGTCGCGCTGTACAACGCGATGGTCGTTTCTGCCCAGCTCATCTGGGTCAGCTTTCCCCACGGCGTGCTGGCCGGGACGAAATCCGGCGCCAGGTCATCACGCTTCACAATCGTCACGTTCGACCAGTTCACCGCTTGCCGCGGATGACAGGTAACAGTCACGTCCAGACAGCCTCCGCAGTCAGGGCAAACCCCTTCCAGAACAGAGAAAATATTTTCCATCACAGCCTCCAGGGAGGACGGCCGTCCGGCCGTCCTCCAACAAACACTACCTACAGCCTACCGTCCAGTTCCAGGAAGACAGTGTCCATGTCGCGCAGTACCTCCCCCAGCGCTTCCCGCGCCTTCGGCTCTGACATGCGCCCCGTCACCACTTCGGTCAACTGGCGGTACAAGCCACCTAACCATTCGTACTCAACCAGCATCCGCCCCTCTGCTGGGCAGGCTACCAGCACATCGGCCAGGGCTACGCGGTCAATCGCCTCGTTTCTGTGAACCAGGCCGACCAGCGCAACCTCCAACCGGTCTGACCATTCAACCATCGTGCAAAACATTTCATCACTTACTGCGTTCATGTGAACCCCCTGTATTGAAGTATGACTTGATCCTCTCGCAGGAAAACGCCGACAGGAAGGCGAGTAGCAGCGAGTTTTTTTGACGGAGACTCAGGGAGGGGGTTGGCAACCGGCCAATTTACGGCCGCTTTGCAGTGCCTTTGCGACCGCAAACCGGTGGCCCGGCTTGGTAAGCCGGGCCACCCTGTTCCTACCGTCTACTCCTCTTCATCATCTTCCAAATCCCACGTATCCGCTTCCTGCTCCTCCTCGGTGATAAACACAATCATCACACCCATTATCCGCCCCTCTCCATCACGCAGACCGAACGCCTGGTACACCCCATCGCCATACCCAGACGACGCCACCGCCCCAAAGGGAATGACACCCGCCCTTTCCTCGCCCAGAGTCCGGTCGCAGCACAGGCTGTACCACGGCTCTTCCGCTACAAGCGGTTCGCTGACCGGGAACTGCTTTGCCAGACTGTCATCACGGTAGTGAGCCGCGTCAAACACCCCGGCCTGCCCACCACCGTCTACCCTGACTTCGATACCAAGAAGTTGCCAGCCAGCAACCGGCCGGCACAGGGCAATCCACGTGCGTCACCAATAGACGGGCAATCCGCGTACCCCAAATGCCTTCATCTGTCCGCTCCACGCTGGCTGCCCAACGGCCGTTCGCGGCTTCCACCTCGCCGGCGCACCACGTATCCACGTCGTAACACGGATCGGAAATGCGCAGCTTGCCGCTCGTCACATCAAACTCGCCAATAATGTCAAACATGGTCTAACCTCCGTTTTGAAAAACTGCTTGCTAAGATGATTTGATCCTCTCACCCAGAAAGCCTGACGGGAAGGCGAATAGCAGCGAGTTTTTTTGACGGGGACTCAAGGAGGGGGGCGCGCATCAGGCCAATTTACGGCCGTTTGACAGTGCCTTTACAAGCGGGCTGGAAATAGTCAGGGGCCTGGATGTTTGGATGTTTGCAGTGCGCCCGCGCCGTAACAGCGCCTTTACAACGCCTTTGCAACCAGTAAACGCCCTGCTGGGTGGGAGATGGGGGACAGACGGCGGGAAACAAAAACGGCCGTTACCGAACCGGGTAACGGCCGTTTGCCTACAGGAACAACCCACCTAACTATTCAGCCATGGCCTCCTCTGCCTCGCCGGCCGAATCCCAATAATCGTAATCACGCCGTTCGTAGCCGACCTCCCACCCGCCAGCCTCGGCGTCCCACTCGTCCTCGTCGTCCTCGGCCTCATCATCAGCTTCCACCTCGCCGGACTCCCCGATCATCTCAATCAGGTCGTCCATATTCGGGTCGTTGCTCAAGAAGCCACGACCACCACCGGCCTGATGCGCAGGTGGTCAATGATGTATGCCTGCACATACCCGTCATTGGGAAAGGCGCTTCAGGCAGCGAATCGCCCCGTTCAGATGCTCGCGTGCCTCTTCCACTAGATCAATCCGTTCTCTCGCTGTCAATGTTGCCATCGGTCTAACCTCCAAAAAATTCGCTAACCTTACGAGTCTCCACTGCGTACTCATCACCGGCATTTTGTACACCGGCGTCTACTATTGCCGCCAATGCCGCCGGGCGGTCTTGGCAGTCACCAGCCTTGGCCACGATTCGCTGTAGGGCAGCTATCTCTGTGGCGTTCAGGTAATCCAGAACGAGCGTGATGTTTATCATATCCATCGGTCCAACCTCCAGTTGATTTGTAATACACTTTGATCCTCTCACCTGGAAAGCCTGACGGGAAGGCGAATAGCAGCGAGTTTTTTTGACAGGGACTCAAGGGGGAGGTCAGGCCGCGAACCAATTTACGGCCGTTTGACAGTGCCATTTCAGGCAGACTGAGTATAGGCGGGGGCCGGTATATCTATATGGCCGCAGCCTGCCAGCTTGAAGACTGTGCCTTTACGATGCCGTTGCAACCAGGTGGCCTCAAGCCGGCACGAATTACCACACAACGCAACGGCCGTTTCCCTTGCGCAACAGATGTTCTATTCACCCAGGCAACAAAAAGGCGGCCAGTGGCCGCCTTTTCCTCAACCTCTCCCTACTCGCCATCCCCGCCGGCTATGCGGAGCAGCGTCGTATTGCCTCGCAGCGCATCCAGACAATCACGGTACGCATCCAACCGGCCAGCCGCCTTCAGGCGCATCTCAACAATCTGCGGATTGTCGCCCTGCAACCCGTTCAGCAATCGCTCATGGTAGGCAATCGCCTTTTGCAGCAATCCGACAATACCGGGTCGCTTCCGTCGCGTTCTCATCATTCACCACCCTTCATGAACGGCAACATGCCTGGCTCAAAGTCTGGATTCTCGCGGAAGTTTTTCACTTTCCGCAATTCCAGCAGCCGTTCCAGCAGGTTGCCCACCGCAGCGGCCTCACTGAGCAGCCCGGCCGCCGCCAAATCCCGCATGTAGCGGTAAGCGATGTCGCCGGCCGTGTCACGCTTTTCCCCGCGCACTTCCGGCAGCGCCCTGCTGGTGATCAAATCCCCATCCCCAGCGCGCATAGCACCCTGCTGCTCGGCTGCCGCCTGCACCTGCTGCGCCCAAAAGTCCGTAAAGTCGAAGGCCAACGCCGTCGTGTGCTTCATTTCCAGTTGCGCCAGGTACTGCTTAAACTGGACGAAGGGAACGGCCGTTTTGCCCAACAGCTTGAGCGCCTCGTGCTGAATGAAGTCCGGCATACGCGCCATCTCATTGGCGTGGGTGAGCGGCAGGATGCCGCGCCGCACCAGGTCTTGCGCCTGAGGAACCAACTTGAGCAGGCCCAGCCGCGCCTCTACGTTGGCGTACGTCGTGGCGCAGCGCTCGGCCGTTTTCTCAATGCTGTAGCCCAGGACGGCCGTAAACTCGTAGTACACGGCCGCTTCTTCCATGGCGTTGAGCTGCACCCGACCGATGTTCTCCATCGCCATCACCACCCGCGCCCGCTCATTTTCCATCTCTTCGATGAAGGCGGGGATGGTCTCCCACCCCAGGTACGTTGTACAGGCGCGAAAAGCGACGGTCGCCTGCCACCAACTCGTAGCGCGCTTCCCGCGCCCGGGCCACAGCACTCGCCCGGTTCCACCTGCACCGACTGGCATACTGCACACCACCGGTACCGGCCGTACCGTCACCGGCGACCCAACCCATCCTCCTGGATACTGGCCGCCAGCCCGCGCAGCGAAGCTTCAGTGAAACCCTGGTTATCCTCCTGACGCTGGTTGGCGCTCTTCAGGACGAGTGCCACCGGCACGCTATAAGCCGTCTTAACTGTTTGCATGTCCATCTGGTCTAACCTCCTACTTTGAACTCA
>JADJXA010000024.1 GCA_016716065.1 Candidatus Leptovillus gracilis
GTCAATTAACCATTCACCATTTGCCGTTAACCATTCACCATTAAGGAGATCGTTTTTCATGACCGAAGCAACCCGCAAACTAGGTTTTACCACGCGTCAATTACACGCCGGGCAGCAGCCCGACCCCGCCACCGGCAGCCGGGCGGTCCCTATTTACCAGACCTCCAGCTACCAGTTCAACAGCACCGAACACGCCGCCAATTTGTTTGCCCTCAAAGAGTTGGGCAACATCTACACCCGCATCATGAACCCCACCACCGACGTGCTGGAAAAGCGCATCGCTGATCTGGAGGGGGGCGTAGGAGCGCTGGCAGCCAGCAGCGGGCATGGGGCGCAGACGATGGCGATTTTGACGCTTTGCGGGGCGGAGACCACATTGTCAGCAGCAGCCGCTTTGTATGGCGGCACCTACAACCAGTTCAACTACACCTTTCCCCGGCTGGGCATCAGCGTCACGTTTGTGGATCCGTCTGACCCGGCAGCGTTTGAGGCGGCGATTCAGGACAATACCAAGATCATCTACGGCGAAACGTTGGGCAACCCGGACATCTCGGTGTTCCCTTTTGAGGAAGTCTCGGCCATTGCCCAGAAACACCACATTCCGCTGATGATCGACAACACCTTTGCCACCCCCTATCTTTGCCGCCCGTTTGAATGGGGCGCCAATATCATCGTGCATTCCACCACCAAGTTCATTGGCGGGCACGGGACCACCATCGGCGGCGTGATTGTGGATGGCGGGAATTTTGATTGGCGGGGCGGCCGTTTCGCCAACTTCACCACGCCGGACCCCAGCTACCATGGGCTGGTCTACGCCGATTTAGGCGCGCCGGCCTTCATCCTCAAAGCGCGGGTGCAGATTTTGCGCGACATTGGCGCTTGCCAGGCGCCCTTCAACAGTTGGCAGACGGTGCAGGGCCTGGAAACGCTCAGCCTGCGTCTGGACCGCCACGCCAGCAATACCCAAAGGTCGCCGAATTCCTGGAAGGGCATCCGGGCGTGGCCTGGGTCTCTATCCCGGTTTAGCCAGCCATCCGCATCACGAACGCGCCAAAAGATTCTGCCCAAAGGCGCCGGCGCGATTCTCGGGCTTGGCGTCAAGGGGGGCGCGCCGCCGGCGAGACCTTCATCAACAACCTTACAGCTCTTCAGCCACCTGGCCAACGTCGGCGACGCCAAATCCCTGGCGATCCACGCCGCCTCCACCACCCACAGCCAGTTGACGGAAGATGAAATGAAAACAGCCGGCATCACCCCTGATTTCATTCGCCTCAGCGTGGGCATCGAAGATATCGAAGATATTTTGTGGGATTTGGATCAGGCGCTGGCGGCAGCGCAACAGTAGGAGAGAACAGTGAACAGTGAACAGTGAACAGTGGACAGTGAACAGTTGCGCCACTGTAAACCGTTCACTGTAAACTGTAAACTGTACACTAAACCAAGATGATTCCTGAAAATTCTGTTGGCACTGTTGAGACACAAACCTACACCTTCGCCAAGGAGGAGCCATTTTTGCTGGAAAGCGGCGCGGCGCTCAGTCCGGTGACGCTGGCGTATGAAACTTATGGCGCACTGAATGCGACGCGCACCAACGCCATCTTGATTTGCCACGCGCTCAGCGGCAGCGCCCACGCCGCCGGTTTTCATGCAGGCCACGACAAACCGGGCTGGTGGGACGACTGCATCGGGCCGGGCAAGGCATTTGACACCAACCGCTATTTTGTGATTTGCAGCAATGTGCTGGGAAGCTGCTACGGCTCCACCGGTCCCACGGAGACCAATCCGGCCACGGGAAAACCCTACGGCCTGCAATTGCCCGTCATCACCATTGGCGACATGGTGCGGGCGCAGGTGAAGCTGATCGATCACTTAGGCATCGGTCAGCTTTTTTGCGTGGCGGGGGGTTCGATGGGCGGGATGCAGGTGCTGGAGTGGGCCGCCCACCATCCTACCCGGCTCAAAGCCGCCATTCCCCTGGCGACCACCGGCCGCCACAGCCCCATGCTCATCGCCCTGAGCGAAGTGGGGCGGCAGGCCATCTACGCTGACCCACACTGGCAAGCCGGCGATTACTACGACAAAGCGCAAAAGCCGGACGCCGGCCTGGCGGTGGCGCGCATGGTGGGCCACATCACTTACCTGAGCGACGAGAGTATGCAGCACAAGTTTGGCCGCCGCCTGCAAGACCGGGAAAAGTCCGGGTATGAGTTCCAGACGGAATTCCAGGTAGAAAGTTATCTCAAGTACAACGGCAACAATTTTACGCGCCGCTTTGACGCCAACAGCTACCTCTACGTGACGAAGGCAATGGATTACCTGGACCTGACGGAACCCACGGGCACGCTGGCAGGCTCGTTTGTCCATGCGGCGGAGATTAAGTTTTTGGTGGTGAGTTTTACCAGCGACTGGCTCTATCCGACCTATCACAGCAAGGATCTGGTGGCGGCGTTAACGGCCGTTGGCGCTGACGTCACCTTTCTCGATATTGCCTCCACCTGGGGCCACGACGCCTTTCTCTTAGAAGTGGAAACCATGACCGCCCTGCTGCAAAGCTTTCTGGACCGTTTATGGCAGGAAGAAAATGAAGATCAAAGATTAAAGATTTAAGGGGCTGCCTCATGACCAATCCACAATCTTCAATCTTCAATATTTCCACGTCACTCCGCCCCGATCTTCAAGTTTTGGCGGCGCTTATCCCTGCCAAAACACGGGTGCTGGACCTGGGCTGCGGGGATGGGGAACTGTTGGATTACCTGGTACACCAACATCAGGTGAAGGGGCGGGGCATCGAATTGACGGAAGCAGGGGTGCTGGCCTGTGTGCGCCGCGGTCTAAGCGTGCGCCAGGGCAACTTGGAGGAAGGACGGCCGATTATCCCGGACAACAGCTTTGACTATGTGGTGTTAAGCCAGACGCTGCCTTTTTTGGACGATCCCATGATGATTTTGCAGGAAATGCTGCGCGTCGGTCACAAGGCGATTGTCAGTTTCCCCAATTGGGGCTACTGGCGCTGCCGCCTGGATTTGCTGCTCACAGGCAATATACCGCCGGCGCCGGAACTGCCGCAAAGCTGGTATGCGCCCCCGCGCTGGCAGGCGATGACGGTAGCGGATTTTACGACATTGTGCCGTACCCTGGACATCTCAATTTTGGAAGCGGTCTACATGGCTGGCGGGCGTAAAGCGCCGGCGGGCTGGTTTAAGAATTTGTTGGCGACAACGACCTTTACGTACTCTCCGGTTAATCTTGCCATCTCTCCCCCCAAAAGCTAAACTCCTTTCATCTTAATTCATCCTTCATCCTTCATCATTTCAGGAGAGGAGACCATCATGCTACAGCGCCCCTCATTTACTGCCCAAGAAGCCATCCAGATTGCCCAAGATGTCTACGGAATAACCGGCCATGTCAAACCTCTGCCCAGTGAGCGTGACCAAAACTACCGGCTTATTGGAGAAAACGGCCGTTCCTACGTCCTCAAAATCTCCGGTAAAACTGAAAGCCGCGACATCCTCGACTACCAGAATCAGGCGCTCGCCCACCTGCGCCGCCAGCCAGACCTGGCTGACCACATTCCAGAAGTTGTCCTATCGAAAAAGGAGAACCGATAACCGCCTGCACTGAGCTTGCCAGTGGCTGCCTGCCTTGAAGGGGGCCGGCCTGAGCTGCCGAAGGGGCCGTTTCCCATCCCTCCGGCAAACCTACGACGTACGCCTGCTCACCTACCTGCCCGGCATCCCCTGGCGCTCGTCAACCCCCACAGCCCTGACCTGCTCTATGATTTCGGCCACTTTTTGGCGCACCACTGTCGCCTTCGCCGATTTCAGCCATCCCGCCATGCACCGCCATCTGCATTGGGACATGGCTCATACCAGCGCCACCATCCGCCAGCGCCTCGAATACATTCAAGAGCCGGACCAGCATGCCCTGGTCGAAACCGTGCTGGCCCGTTTCGAGAACGAGGTCACGCCGCGCCTGCCTGCATTGCGCCAGAGCGTCATCCACAGCGACGCCAACGACTACAATGTACTCGTCACCGCCGAGCGCAAACAGCCGCGCCGCATCGCCGGACTCATCGACTTTGGCGACATGGTCCACTCCGCCACCATTTTTGAACTGGCGATTGCCGCCGCCTACGCCATGCTCGACAAGCCCGATCCGCTGGCCGTCGCCGCCCACATGGTCGCCGGTTATCACGCCGCCCTGCCTCTCACCGACCTGGAACTGGAACTACTCGACCTGCTTATCCGCGCCCGGCTCGCCACCAGCGTCACCTTATCCACCTACCAACAAACGCTCCACCCCGACGATCCTATCTGGTCGTCAGCCAGCAGCCGGCCTGGGCGCTGCTGCGCAAACTGGATGGCGTTCCCTCCGCCCTGGCGCGCGCCGTATTCCGTCATGCTTGTGGACTGGAACCCGTACCGCAGGCAACGGCCGTTTCCCGTTACCTCCTCTCCCACCAGCGCAGTTTTCATCCCCATCCTGGGCGCCGACTGGCAAACACTCAACCCGCGTGTCTTCGACAGCAGTGTCGGCAGCCTGGAACTGGGCAGCCCTGCTGACTATGGGAATCTGCCCGCCGCCGCCAAACGCATCGAAATGAGGTTGAAAACGGCCAACGCCCAGGTCGGCATTGGCCGCTACGACGAACCGCGCCTCATCTACTCAGCCGACTCCTTCCGCACCGCCAGCAGCGAGTGGCGCACCATTCACATCAGCAGTCGACTTATTTGCGCCTTGCGGAACAGGTTGTTCACGCCCCCGTTCCCTGGCAAATCCACAGTTTTCATGACAACAATTTGCCTTTCGACTACGGTCCCACCCTCATCCTGGCGCACGAAACCGATGAAGGCGTGCCCTTCTACACGCTTTACGGCCATCTCAGCCGAAAATCTATGGCTGACTGGACAGTGGGCAAACGAATCGCCGCCGGAGAGCAGATTGCCACGATCGGCGCTATGCACGAAAACGGCGGTTGGCCGCCCCATCTCCATTTCCAGATTATGCTCGACATGCTGGGCAAAGAAGGCGACTTCATCGGCGTGGCCCCTGCCAGCCAGCGCGAAGTCTGGAAGAGCATTTGCCTGACCCGAACCTGATTCTGGGCATCCCCGACACACTTTTTCCCAGAGCCGCCCCTATCCAAACGAGAAATCCTGGACCGCCGCCACAAACACTTTGGCCCCAACCTCTCCATTTCTTACCAGACCCCGCTGAAAATTGTGCGCGGCTGGCGGCAGTATTTGTATGATGAGGTGGGACGGCCGTATCTGGATGTGGTCAACAATGTCTGCCACGTCGGGCACAGTCATCCCCGCGTCGTCAAGGCGCTGTCTGACCAGGCAGCCGTACTCAACACCAACACCCGCTATCTCCACGACAACATCGTCAACTACGCCGAGCGGCTGCTGGCCCGCTTCCCCAGAGAACTGGAGGTCTGCTTTTTGTGCAGCGGCAGCGAGGCCAACGAACTGGCGCTGCGCCTGGCGCTGAACCCACACCGGCGCGGAAGACCTCATCGTCATTGATGGCGCGTATCACGGCAACACCGCCGCCCTCATCGACATCAGTCCGTACAAACACGACGGTCCCGGCGGCAAAGGCGCGCCCCCCCACGTGCACAAAGCGCTCATGCCCGACCCCTACCGCGGGGTGTACAAAGGATATGATTCTGGTCCGGCATATGCGGCCCATGTTGCCCAAATCATTGAAGAATTGAACCGCGGAGAACGCGGAGAAAACAAAGATTTCTCCGCATCTTCCGCATCCTCCACCCTCTTCGCGGTAAAAAGGTTTGTTAGCTGGCACCATTGTCGAGTCGGTGCTGGGCTGCGGCGGGCAGATTGTGCTGCCAGACGGCTACCTGCAAGACGTGTTCGACTACGTGCGCGCAGCAGGCGGGGTATGCATCGCCGACGAGGTGCAGGTCGGTTTTGGCCGCGTCGGCTCTCATTTCTGGGGCTTTGAGACGCAAGGTGTGGTCCCAGACATCGTCACCCTGGGCAAGCCAATTGGCAACGGCCATCCACTGGGCGCGGTGGTCACGACCCGCGCCATTGCCGACTCCTTTGCCAACGGCATGGAGTATTTCAACACGTTTGGCGGCAATCCCGTTTCTTGTGCGGTGGGAACGGCCGTTCTCGACGTGATCGAGATGGAAGGTTTGCAGGCCAACGCCGGCAGGTAGGCAGCCGGTTGTTGGAGGGCTGACGGCGCCTGGCGGAACGCCATCCCATCATCGGCGATGTGCGCGGCTTGGGGTTATTTGTGGGCGTTGAACTGGTGCGCAGCCGGGAAACGCTGGAACCGGCAGCCTGGGAAGCCGGCTACATCATGGAGCGCATGAAGGAGCATGGCATCCTGCTTTCCATAGACGGGCCGCTGCACAACGTACTCAAACTCAAACCGCCCATTGTCTTTGACGCCGCTAACGCCGATTTCCTGGTGGAGACGTTGGATAAGGTGTTGGCGGAGGATGCGGCGCGGGTTTAGAGATGGGAGATTAGAGATTGAGGGAGAACAGCCGTTTTCCCGAGCGCTCAAAGCACAAAGAGAAAAAAGATGGGAAAAATTTTTAGGCTTTTGTGGATATAGCAGAGTGAAATTTTTTTGTTGGATTGCTAATGGGTTTATTGCCGATTTTGATTGTTTCCTGTCAAAATGGACCGAAATCTGATGTTCCTTATGTACAAGTCATCAAATTTTGTTTGTGCCGCAGATTCTTTTTTTCAAGTTAATGACTATGATGAGCACATATCCATGCGAAAACCAGGGAGACAAGTTGCACCAAAAGTTCTCTTATTTATGGTCGTCCCTTTCACAGTGGTGAATCCCGTGATACGGCTGAAAAATATTGAAGATAGCGAGTTCTATATAAACCCTCAACAAATTGAAGTGAGTGGCATCACTGGATATATAACCTTTGGTGCTAGTTGAAAAAAAGCATCGAGTTCCCTTAAGCTAAGAGCTACAAGACCACTAGCAAAAGGAGAACCCGATGACTACAGAAGATTTTATCATTGAACTGTTCTGCCGAGTTGATGACCAGATGGGTATTGTGCCAAAACATAGTCAAGCCTCATTGTGTCCCAGTGAAGTCGTGACCCTGGCTTTCTTGTTTGCTTTGAAAGGAGTTGGCAACCGAGCTTTCTATCGCTGGCTGGTGCGAGATTACCGTCACCTTTTTCCTCATCTGCCTGACCGGACCCGACTTTTTCGACTGTTTAACACTCACAGACAGTGGACAGATGGCTTTATGGCCGGCCATTCCCTGATCGGGCTGGCTGATTCTTATGGCATTGAATTGATTCACCCGCGTCGGGAAGGACGCACGGAAGAACAGATTGGGCGGAAAGGGTTGTCTAATCATCGTTGGATTGTCGGCGGCAAGTTGTGTTTCGTTTTGAACAACCTTGGTTTGATTGTGGACTGGGATATGGACACCGCTAATGTGCATGATGGCACCGCTTTTCAAGACCTCATCAACCGCCATGCTGCTTACATGGCCATCTTTGCCGACACCGGTTTTACGAAAAAGGATTGGCACCCGGACAATTTGCGCCTTTGCCCTCGCGGAGAATGGAACACCCGCATGATTGTTGAAACGGTTTTGTCGATGTTGACTTTGGTCTGTCATTTTAAGAAGGTGATGCATCGCGCCTGGTCGTATTTCCAAAGCCGACTCGCTTACACGATGGCTCTGTTCAATACACTGGTTCAATGGAATGGCATTCAGGTTGATGAAGATGGGTGTGTCCATTTTCCATCGCCGAGTTCAGCCTATGAACTAGCACCAAAGGTTATATAGGTAAATATGAAAAAAGAAGCTTTCCTTTCCAGAGCAGTTTTAAGCACAAACAGGGGAATGGATTCTGTTGGCAACGTGCATCCTAACAATGAAGTAGCTGCAGAAAAAGTTTTTAGAGCAATTTTGAACTCGGTAAAAATACAAGAGACGAGGGAAAAATAGAAACGGCCGTTTTGGTGAGGAGGTATGGATTTGGCGGGGATGTTAACAATCATCACATCGCGCATCATATTTGCATCATATTTCGCATCAAAAATGATGGGGTGATATGCAGCATCATGTACTCGACAATTATGAGACCGTGCGCACCACGGTGATATCACCCGCAAATTTACTCCAACGCAGCCAGGAATTAGTCAATTCAGGTCAAGTGCCCAATCGAAACGCACTCTTTGTGGCGGCTTTAGAGCAGTTCATTGCTGATTTGGAACGGGACTCCATCAACCGCCACTTTGCTGTAACGGTGAAAGACGCCGACTATCAGGCATTCCAAACCGAAACGGTCGAGTCATTATAAAACGGGGTGATATGCTTGACGACAATCAAACCCGGTAGAAGGATCAGAACAAGTTGAACCCCTTCCTGTCATTGTCGTAAGCCGGGATGCCATCAACCAATGGGTGTGTTTCATCTCAGTTGGGTTAGGCAGCTACAGGGAGAGATGAACACTCTCTGTTAGCCGAATTGGGTTGTAAGCGTTGGGCGCGGCGATATTCCCAGAAGGTGTCCCAATGACCGTTGTGATGGACACAACGAAGTCGGAGTAGTTGTTCTGCGCCATCTTGTGACCAACGCATCCCGGATAGTTCCATACGGTCTTTGACAATATGACGGCAAGCGCCTTCAATAACCCCGGAAGCAATCGGCCAGCCCTGCCGCAAGCACTCGTCATAAGCCATGTAAGGGAGGTTGCGTTCAAAATAGTTGGCAACCTGCTGTAACTTGAGACTGGCAGCGGGGGCGTGGCTTTGTTGAGCTGCTTGCTGCAACGTCTCAATGACGGTTGTTGTTTGCCCGGATAGGAGCAACAGTGTTTGCTCGCGTACCCAAGCGAGTCGTTGCGGGTCATCTTCGTGGTAGAGGGCATTGGCCGCTTTCCAAAGATATTCGTAAGCGTGGATGAAGTCGAGTATCAAGGTGAAATGGGGCAACTTTTCCTGCAATTGCTGCTGCAACGCCTCCGCGCCATCACATAAGGCGACACGATGTACTAGACGGGCATGTTCTCGTTGTTGCACAGCCGCCTGCAAGCGCGTGAGCGCTACCTCTTTACCTTCCAAAGTTGCCCAAATCATTTTGTCACAGGGTTTGGGCGGCGGTTTTGGGGATGGAGTTCTCCCTGTGTTCTCGTGGAATAAAGAGGCTGTAACCTCTGCAGCTGACCGTTGATAAGCCGCTTGCGTATACACTGTGGTCACCATCGCTTCTTTTTTACGACTGCGGGCTTGACCCCGTTTCGGTCGCACAGACTGACTGCTGTCTGTACCCAGAATGAGCGGCACCCCTTTGCCATCGGCTTGCGCCACCAGGATTTCTGCCTGGGCATTGACCACAGGTGGCGGTATTTGTTCATAAAAAGCAACTATGCTTTTCCCGCTTTCTGTGACGACGGCTTGCACGGCACGCGATGAAACGGAGAGATTGAGCCACCGCTGGAGGAAATCATGACCATGGCGGTAGGGTTGTGCCACCGCTAGTTCGGCATGTATCTCTTGCACCACATCAGAGTACAGCTCTGGCGGTAAATTCACGGCCTCGTCCAGTGGGAAATAACCGCCTACCCCGCTCTGATAGAAATAGGAACGCTCAATGCGCACATCACCAAAGATGGTCAGTTGCTGCCTCGGTTTCCAACTATGAAACGGCAGGGTTGTCCCATCCGGCTTGGTCACGCTAGCCACGTCAAATGCGGCCGCTCTTGTTTGATAGTACGCAGTCATCAAGGATGCCCCCAGGGTCAGTAAGTCTTGCAATACCATTTTCTCGGCATCATAGGCTGTCAATCTCAACGCTTGCTGGCCTGTTACACTCTCGATCATTTTTGCTACTTTGTTTTGAATTTGTTGTATGATTTCGGTTGGGTTGGAAGTCATGAGTCACCTCGGTTCAGGATTCGTAAATCTACTGATACACGATTTGGTTCATGATTTCAATCCTCCAACTCATTTGAAACACACCCTCAACCAATATAGTTCAGTGATTGTGGTGATGCCTGTGTCCAACGCCGAGAATATTAAACGAGATTACCCCAATAACGACGTTATGATTGAAGCTGGCATGGTGGGTTAACGGCCGTTTCTGTCACGCTGGAAGGGCAGGACAAAGGCATTGCCGAAACGCATTCGCTATAACCAGGAGGGAACTTGCCATCAAGCTCGATCTTTCCCTGGACGAAAATGCTATAATCAAGCAAACCCATTCAAGTATTTATTGGGCTATTTTAGATATAAGGAGTCGTCACTTATGATCTGGTCACGGATTGGCGTTTGCACACTTACCAAATTACAGAAACAACAGCCAGGGCTGGTTGATACCGCCTTGCAAGATGATCGTGAGTAACCAGATCTGGCATGGTCGCTGGTAGTAAGCGCTTACCTGGATGAGGAAATCAACCTGGGCAAACTGCTGAATGCTGGATATGCCGAACTAGAACTGCGAAATCGTTTCGTGGCGTGCAGGTGGCCTTTACGCATTGGTCCGGCAGACAAATTTGAGGCGCGCTGAAATTCAAGCGCTCAATTCCTGGTTCCCCAGAAGACAATCCCACAACTTCGGCGGCTCTTGCTCCTCGACAATACTGTTCTTCCTAACTTCGCTTTGGTAGGTGCATTGACTTACTGCCGCGAGCATTGCGGAGCCAAATTGCAACCACGCCACAGGTTATTGAAGAATTTGCTGAAGGCGTCCAGGCATCTTGCCTGGACTTGGGTGGCGAAATTGTTCCTTTAAGAGCAGAAGAGGAACCTTTTTTTTCTCGATTATTTACGGCATATTAATGCGGGAAGCAGCTTGTTTAGCCGTGGCTGCTGTGCAGAGTGGCCTTTCCTGACAGATGGTATCGTGATGCCCGCAAATTAGCTGCACGGTTGGAAATTCCTATCATTGGCACATTGGGTTTTTACTTCGTTTGGTGAGATAAACGTCCTCACCTTCACAGAGGCAATGACCTTCTGAAAGAAATGATCAAAAGGTTATCATTCTCCGTCCAGCTTTAATTAAGCGACTTGTAACCCTTTCACTTCCTCCCTATTCTCTACCAGCGTCAGCCCTCTTCGCTCAACCCAATCAAATTCCCTTATAAAAAGTACCTGTCTGAGACAGGGTGCTTTTTTACTATCAAAATGATTGATAAAGCTTAGGCGCTGAGACCAGAAGTGATACGGCTGAAAACGTTACCTATCTGGGGACCCAGCAACGTCAGGATGGCGATAATGACAACCGCAACCAAAACGAGAATCAATGCATACTCTACCAAACCTTGACCTTCTTCACGATTTAAAAATAACATTGTAATGCCTCCAAAAATCAATATTTACCCTGATAAAAGATATAATACCTACAGCCTACCACTGCCCCTTTCCCGGTTTCAATAGGATCTGCCCAGTCATTTATCAACTGCTCATTTTGGAAATGGTTCTGGTATTTTGTCCACAATCTCGGGTTTCCCCTTCATCCCCCATTTTTTCATTAGCGCCAACCACCACTGCTCATCTGCTTGTACGCCCAGCAGGTGCGTTTGCCTCCGCGCATCACTCGCCCCCAAACCGGGAGCCAGGACACCGTTTCCGCCTGCGCCAGCAGCCAGTCCCCTGCCTCTTCCAACCGCTCCGAGTACGCAAAAGCAACACGTGGCTGAGCGTAACGGCCGTTTCCTCCAACAAATAATCAATGTGCCAGTGCAGTTTTTTAGCGGTCGGGGGACGAAAACGGCCGTTTTTCAATCCCGCCTCCTGCATTTCCAAGAGCAACGACGCAAACAACGCCTGAGGCGGTTTGTCTTCGCAGCGCAAAGCATGGCGCAGCACCCGTCCCGCCAGTCCGCGGCGCGCCGAACCCAGATAAAGCATCTCCCCGCGCGGAACCCGCACCGGCTCGCCACCCTGAAACCGGCCAAAACGCACCCGAATGTCCGCCTCCACCCGCATCCGCAAAATATCAGTTTCGCCAGGGAATCATTACCCAAAATCGTCACGGAGCCAAAGACATGTCGCCTCTCCATAAAAACTCCATTTTGTATGAGGCGTGATGCGTGATGTGAGGATTTTTCACGCATCACGCCCCACGCCTCACGTCTCAAGCGCCAGCGCTGCCGCGCCCCACAACGGCGCATCGTCCGCTAAAGCCGCCGGCGCGATGTCAAAATGGACCTCCGGCAGAGCCGTTTGCCGCGCCGCCTGACGCACCGTCTCCCACCACAAATCACCCGCTTTTGTGACGCCGCCGCCCAAGACAAACAACTGCGGATTGATAAGATTGGCGGCGTTGCCCAGGCCAACGCCGGCGCTGGCGCCTCGCAGCAAAATTTCCCGCGCCAGTTGATTTCCGGCGGCCGCCAATTCAGCCACTTTCTGCCCGGTAATCTCGTCCACCGCCCCGCTCTGCGTTTTGAAATCTTGCGCCATATAGGACCAGAAGTCAGCCGTTCTACGCAGCCGCGCTTGCCGCACAAACACAACGGACCATTGGGATCGACGACGGTGTGCCCGATTTCACCCGCCATGCCCTCATGCCCGCGCCAGCAACGGCCGTTCAGCACCCAGCCGCCCCCCACACCCGTACTCACCGTCACGTAAAGCAGACTGTCGTACCCGCGTCCCGCGCCAAAACGCCATTCCCCCAGCGCCGCCGCGTTGGCGTCATTATCCACCTTCGTCTCCGCGCCAAACGCCTCTTCCAGCAAGGCTTCCAGCGGCGTGTTCTCCCAACCCGGCACGTGATGGGATAAATGCACCACGCCGCTCCGGTAATCCACCGGTCCGCCAAAACTGACGCCCACGGCAAACGGCCGTTTGCCCGCCAGCAGTTTCCGCCCCAACTCAATCATCGTGGTAATGTCAAACTGCGCATCTCCGGCCGGCGGCGAAAACACCCGCTCCCGCGCCAACCAGTGCGGCGCATCCTGACCTAATTCAAGCAGCGCCGCCGACAATTTCGTTCCGCCAAAATCCAACGCCAACACATAATCAGCCATCGTCACACCTCATCTTGAAGCAAGAGCAAGAGGAAAATCTGACCTAACGCTCTAGCTTACCGACATTTCACGCTTTTTGGCAATTCTACCTCTCTCTGGCCAATCGGCTCATGCAAACGGCCGTTACCACCCACAACCTCTATGACTATACCCGCCCCCAACTCGCCCACCTGCTCCACGACTGGGGATTCTCCACCTTTCATGCTGAGCAGCTTTGGCAGGCGCTCTACCAAACCCAGGCTCAATCGCTATCCGAAATCGATGGCTTGAGACGTTGACCTGCTCCAGCGATTACAGGCAGAAACCAGAATCGGCGTGTTGGCAACGGAAACGGCCGTTACCAGCAGCGACGGCCTCACCCAAAATTCCTGCTCAAACTGGCCGACGGCGAAACCATCGAAACCGGTACTGATGGGTTCCAGCGGACGCGACGGTACCATCCCCGCGCCACCGCCTGCATCAGCTCGCAGGTCGGCTGCGCCATGGGCTGCGTTTTCTGCGCCACCGGTCAGATGGGCTACACGCGCCACCTCGCCCCCGGCGAGATCGTGGCTCAGGCGCTTTATGTCAACCAAATCTTGCAGCAAAGCGGGCAGCGCCTGCGCAACGTGGTACTCATGGGCATGGGCGAACCGCTGCACAACTACGACGCCACCATGGCAGCCATCGACATCCTCACCGACCACAAAGGGCTGGCGCTGGCGCCCCGGCACATCACCCTCAGCACCGTCGGCCTGGTCCCCGGCATTTTGCGCCTGGCCGACGACGAAACCCGCCCCGTGCGTCTGGCCGTCAGTCTGCACGGCGCCACGGACGAAGAACGGCAGGCATTGGTGCCACCAGCCCGCCGTTGGCCGCTGGCCGAACTGATGGCTGCCTGCCGCACCTACATCGACAAACGAGGCCGCCGCATTTTCTTTGAATGGACGCTCATCGAAGGCAAAAACGACACACCAGAACAGGCTCATGCTCTGGGCGTACTACTGCAAGGCATGGACGCCCACGTTAACCTCATCCCGCTCAACTCTACCCTGGGTTATGATGGACTGCCGGCTCGCACAACGGCCGTTAAACAGTTCCAGGTCATCCTCACCAGCTACCACATCCCCAGCACCGTCCGCCAGCGCCGTGGCATCGACATCGCTGCCGGCTGCGGTCAATTAAAGCATCGTAACAAACTAACGGTACACTAACTTACAAGGCACTGTAAACCAAAGCTACTTTGTTCTTCTCAAACTTGGTAAACTAGAAATCAAACTCAGCCCCAACCAGCGGAGAAGCTATGTCAGACACCCTAACCGGTCGTACCATCGGTAAATACCAAATACTAGAAAAATTAGGCCGCGGCGGCATGGCTGAAGTCTACAAGGCCTACCAGGAAAACCTGGACCGCTACGTCGCTATCAAGTTGATGCACGCCTTTTTAGCCAGTGAACAAGACTTCTTGCAGCGTTTTAAACGTGAAGCGCGCGCCATGGCCGCCATGAACCATGCCAACATCGTCGGCGTGTATGATTTTGACGTTTACCAGGAGGACACCTATTACCTGGTAATGGAATACATCGCCGGAGGCACGCTCAAACAACGGCTGGAAGACCTGACGGAAAAACAGGAAAGCATGGCTCTGGGCAAAGCGGTGCAGCTTGGCTATCAAGTGGCCGAAGCCCTGGATTACGCCCACCGGCATGGCATGGTCCACCGAGACGTAAAACCGGCCAACATCATGCTGGGCGATAATGACCGCGCTCTGCTCACCGATTTTGGCATCGTCAAGATGATGGGCGGGCAAACGATGGCCTACACCGCCACCGGCGCTTTGATCGGCACCCCCTCCTACATGTCCCCGGAACAGGCTATGGGCAAACCCGGCGACAAGCGCGTGCGGACATCTACGCCCTGGGCATCCTGCTCTTCCAAATGACAACGGGACAACTGCCCTACACCGCCGATACGCCCCTCGCCGTCATTATGAAGCATGTCAACGAACCGGCGCCTGAACCGGTTACTTTTAATCCCAATGTGCCAATCGCTTTGCAGGACGTCATTCTCAAGGCAATGGCTAAGGATCCGGATGACCGGTACGAAACAGCCGGTGAGATGGCTGAAGATTTACGCGCTATCCAACTGGATTCTAGCGCCAAATCCGGTGTTTTTGTGGCGGTCTCGGCTGCCGCTGTGCCTTTGACGGCGGCCAAAACGCCCACGCAGGCGGTCCAGGCCAGCACGGCCGTTTCCCGCCACAGCCTTTAGCGCCGGCGTCCATGACAGCACGCCTACTTTCCAAAGCATCCCGCTGCCCTCCCAAACACAGCCCCCACCGCCGCTCGCGGCGCCGCCCCCACCGGTCGCCAAAAAACGTTCTCCCTGGCTTTTTGTGGGACTAGGGGTGCTGATTTTGGCGCTTTTGGGGGGAACGGCCGTTGCCTTCAGCCTGTTTGGCGACCGGAATCAGGACAATGAGGTGGTCGCGAACGCCAGTCCGGCAGCGACGGACACAGCCAGCCCCACTGCCACAACATCACCACAAGAAACCCCGGACACCGCCGCCACCATTGCCGCCGCTGCAGTTAACTGAAGAAAGCCGCCCAACAACGGGCCGTTGAAACAACTTTCACCCCCACGCCGGAAGCCACAATAACGCCCACGCCTACCCCCACTGTTGACAGCACCACCCTCTATTTAGAAGCGTGCGTCCCCGGCGTCACCCTGGTCAACACCTATACCTACCAAAACGAACAGTTCTGACGCCGCTCCGACCGGCAAAAATTTCCCGGTGAACTGGGTGCTGGAAAACAGCGGAACCTGTCCCTGGCCTGACAGCTTGGAATGGGTCTATGTTGATGGGGAAACATTTGGCTTCGAGGACGACCCCATTGTCGTGGCTGCGCTCAATCCCGGCGAACAAACCACCATCACCGCCGATTTTACAGCGCCCAGCCGCGCCGGTCGTTTTGACAGCACCTGGCAGCTCACGGATGCCGCCACCGGCAGTGCGATTGGAGAACCGCTTGAATTTACTTTAGGCGCTTACCTGGAGGCAACGCCCACGCCGACGCCAACCAATACCCCGGTGG